>NZ_JBYIQP010000068.1:0-37200 GCF_057707665.1 Actinacidiphila sp. bgisy167
GAGGCCGCAGCGTGACCGCGCGGCACGGGGCCGCCGGAAAACGGGGTGCGGCAGAGTCGGAGAGCGGCCTACCGTCGGAGCATGAGCCCTGAGGTCCGCACGATCGGCGAGTCCGACTTCCCCGGCTGGCTGCGCGCCGTCAACACCGGTTTCCACCGGCCGCCGTCGGTGACCGAGGAGGAGATCGCACTCCGCCGCTCGCAGACGGACCTCGACCGCGTCCAGGGCGCCTTCGACGAGGGCCGCTGCGTGGCCACGTTCCGCAGCATGCCCCGCGAACTCACCGTGCCCGGCGGGGTGGTGCTGCCCGCCTCGGCGATCACCTCTGTCACCGTCACCGCCACGCACCGCCGACGCGGCCTCGCCTCCCGCATGATGGCCGCGGAGCTCGACGCCTGCGTGCGACGAGGCGAACCGGTGGCGATCCTCGTCGCCGCGGAGTACCGGATCTACGGCCGCTTCGGCTTCGGCCCCGCCGCCGGGGTCACCGAGTGGGAGGTCGACACCGCCCGCGCCGGCCGCCCCCAGGGAGCGCCGTCCGACGGCGGCCGCATCGACGTGGCGGACCCGTCCGAGGTCCTCAAGCTCGGCCCGCAGCTGCACGACCGCGTACGGCTGCGCCACCCCGGCGCGATCAACCGCACCGAGCGCTTCTGGGAGTACGCCACCGGGACGGTGGTCAACCCCTCCGCCCCCTGGAAGGAACCGATCTTCGTCCTCTACCGCGACGCCTCCGGACGCGTCGACGGCCTGGCCGCCTACTCGGTGGAGGACACCTGGCACGGCATGTTCCCCAAAGCCCCGCTCACGGTACGGGAGTTGATCTCCGCGACCCCCGAGGCCGAGCGGGCGCTGTGGCGCTACCTGCTCGCGATCGACTGGGTCGCCACCGTGCACACCGGCCGCCGCGGCCAGGACGACGTGCTGCCGATGCTGCTCGACGACCCGCGCGCCGCGCACGTCCACTCCACCAGCGACTTCCTGTGGCTGCGCCTGCTGGACGTCCCCCGTGCGCTGTCCGCCCGCAGCTACGCGGCCCCGGGCTCCGTCGTCCTCGACGTCGTCGACCCCGACGGCCATGCCGCCGGCCGCTTCCGCCTCGAGGCCGCCGCAGACGGCACCGCCACCGCCGAGGCGGCCCCCTCCGCCACCCCGGACGTCTCCCTCTCGGCCGCCGCCCTGGCGTCCCTGTACCTCGGCGACGAGTCGGCGGCGCGCCTGACCGTCACCGGCGGTGTCACCGAATCCCGCCCGGGCGGCACGGCCCGCGTCGACGCGCTGTTCCGCACGGCGCGCAAGCCGTGGCCGATCGACATCTTCTAGTCCTGCGTCCGCCCGTCGGGGCCCGTCGGCCGGGAGCCGTTCCCGCGTGCTGGCCGGGGGCCCGACGGCGCCGTGAGCCCCCGCGCGTCAGCGCAGGAGGAGGACGACGACCAGCACGCCGCCGAGACACAGACAGGTGTCGTTCCTGGACTTGTGGCCGATGAGGACGAGGGTGGCGGCAATCATGCCCATGGTCCCCCATCGCCACTGCATGAACTGTTCGAAGATCACGGCAGCCACGGAAGCTCCCCTCTCCCTCTCCTGACGCCAAACCGGTCAACTTGTCATGCAAATTGGTATGGTTGGCCTGACGAAGTTGTCCCCGGGTGGCTCCATGATCTAACCAACTTGGCCGCCTATATGGTCAGTTGATGTCCGGCTCGGCCGCGCAAAATGACCGCACGCGGCCGAGGGGTGCGCTTCCGCCCCCCTGGGCACCCTGCATGGACACCCTGCCGCTCACCTGGGCATCAGCTCTGACTTGACTGTTTCTGCCAAACCAATTCCGCCCTTTCGTGGGGGAGTTGTATGGTTGGACGCGTGAGCACCGAGCTCGACTCAGGCAAGGACAGAAAGTTCCAGCGCATCGTGGATGTGCTGCGAATGGAGATCGCCGACGGCAAGTACCCGGTCGGCCAGCGGATCCCGACGCAGGCGGACCTCAGGGAGCGGTTCCAGGTCTCACGGGCCACGGTGCAGCACGCTCTCAGGGCACTGGAGGACGAGGGCCTGATCGCGGCCAGGCAGGGCAGTGGCACCGTCGTGGTCGCCCGCCCGGACGCGCGGGTGCCCGCCGGGGTCGAGGACGATCCCGGAATGGTCTCCCTCGGCCCGTACATGGCCAAGGCCTTCGAGGCCGAACACGTCACTCTGGACCTGTTCAGCTTGACGGCCGAATCGATGGACGACCACATCCGGAGCCAGACCCTGCGCATCCGGGACGGACTGATCCGCCCGCGCAGCATCACCGTCCGGCTTCTCCTGCCCAGCGTCGACATCGATCTCGCGTTGCCGCGCACGAAGGGCGATCCGAGCGACGGACGCCCCAAGGACCGGCTGCGCGAGATGACGCGCAGGCATGCGGCGCAGCTGAAGAACGCACTGCTGGAATTGCGGAGCCTGCAGCTGGTTCCCGAGGTGTCCGTCCAGATCCGGACCGTCCCTCTGACGCCGCTAGTGAAGCTCTACCTGCTGAACGAACGTGAGGCCCTGCACGGCTTCTACCAGCTGGTGGAGCGGCCCATCGTGATGGACGGCGAGGAGTTTCCGATCTACGACGTCCTCGGTGTGGGCGCCACGCTGTTCCGCTACCAGGCTGACAGCGACCCAGCCTCGCGCGCGTCGATATTTGTGACCAAGGCACAACAGTGGTTCAACTCACTGTGGGAGTATTTGGCGCAAGACGCGACGTTTGGCGAATAAAGTAGTGAATTCTTCATTTGTGACATCTTTCGATGAGGTGCCTCCCCGCCTGATGGCGGCCTTCCGCCGTGCGGAGCACATCCTGTGGGATTTTGACGGTCCCCTCGTCACGTTGTTCGCCCAGCCCGACGATGCCAGCGACGCCTATCTGCCGCTGCTGGTCGCCGACGAGTTCAGGGTGATGCTGGAGAAGTGCGGCCTACCTGTGGGGCCTTTTGAGGGGTCACGGGATCCCTACGGGACTTACCAGTCGGTAGGTGCCCGCGGTGCGGAAGCCGGTGACGAGGCGACCGTGTCGGAACTTCTGAGGCGTATGCGTGATCGCCTCGACCGTCTCGACGAACAAGCCGCTTTGACTGCGACGCTCACCGATGGGGCGGATGAGCTCGTCAAGGAGCTGGCAGAGCAGGGCAAGCGCCTCGCTGTGGCGTCCAACAACGCCACCAAAGCCATCGAAGCCTGCCTGCGCAGGGCGGACCTGGCGAACGGAACGCTGATCGGCTGCTTTTCGGGCCGGATCGTCGGACGCCTCGACCATCCGGCGAAAATGAAACCGAATCCGGAATGTCTGTATCAAGCGATGGAGTGCCTGAGGGAGGGCTCCGGCGGTCCGGTCGCCCCGGCTTCCTGTCTGATGATCGGTGATTCGCAGGCCGATGCCTTGGCTGCGGCCCGGGCCGGCATCCCCTTCTGCGGCTACGCCCCCGATGCGGGCAAGCGGAGGGCACTGACCGCGGTCGGCGCCCGCGACGACATGATCGCCACGAACCTCGCCGCGTGTGCGGCGGCATTGGGCCGACTTGTGCGGGCTTGATGTGTCCATGTCTGCTGCTGCAACGTTTATCTGTGGCGCCGCTGTCGGGTATCAGGACTTCCGGGCGTCTGTGGCCTCCAAGTGGCGTTCGTGGCGACATCCAGGAGCAGTATGTCCAGTACGTCTCGGTGGGATCGCTTGCGCCTGCGGGCCGAGCGGGAGGGGACTCCGCTCGTAGGCCTGTACAACAGAAACTATGTCGTCCAACTCCCTGAGGAGTTGTCCGAGGAGACCGGCTTGCCGCCGCGGACACTGGTGAAAGTGCGTATACCCATCAAAGGCGCGGACATGTGCGATGTGCGTATATGGGCGGAAGACGACCTCTTGGATGCCTTGGCGATGGCATCGGAGAGCGGCAGCGTCGCCGCCGCTCCGCGCGTGCTCGCCCGGGGCGACGACTATTCCGTGCAGACCTACATCGAGGGCAGACACCTGACGGAGGTTCACCCCTATGCCTCCGATCTGCCCGAGTGGCGGCTCGTCGAGATCGGTGGTCTGTTCCGCCAGATTGCGGCCGTCAGCGTGGGCGACCTGCCCAAGGTTCCGGTCGACTGGCCGCGGGGCGACCAATCCCATCTCTTCTATCACCGCATCCTGGCAGCGGCCCAAGGCCAGGCCGACCGCTTTCGTGCCGAGTACGGCACCCTCTTCCGCGATCTCGGCCTTCTCCCCGGCCTGTGGGACCGCAGTCGTTCCCTGACGGCCGCTCTGACCGCGCGGCCTTTCGCCCTGCTGCACACCGACGTTCATCGTGGCAATGTCATCGTCCGGGACGGAGGGGGCCTCGCCCTGATCGACTGGGAACTCTCCCTGGTGGGCGACCCCGTCTACGAACTGGCATGCCATCTGTGCCGGATGCGCCACGATCCGGAGCGGCAGTGGAACGCAGCCGTCCGCATGTGGGCGGAGGCCGTCGCGGCGGTCGCGCCGGCCCGCGTGGAGGGGCTGGAAACCGATGTGGAGGCGTACGTCGCGCTTGAGCGTCTTCGATCCGCCCACAATGACACGGTGCGTGCGGCCGGCGCAGTACGGCGGGACCCCTCCCGCATCGACCAGGAGGCCGGTGTCATCGCCGCGCGTTTGGTCGCGGTGGAGGACTTCGGAGTGGACACCCGAAGTCCCTCGGCGGTCGCCGACGCGCTGAAGCAGTGGCTGGCGACAGGGCCAGCCCCCAGTCTTCTCACCGGCGCCCGCTGAGGGTGCGCGTCGCGTCGGCGGGCATACGCGGCGGCCGGTGCCCCCCCATGGGGGCGAAGCGCTCTCTCACCCACTTGTCCGCCGCCGCCGACTTGGGGACTCAGCCCCTTCGTGCAGCGCTGCTGATCGGTTCCATGAAGGACTATTAACTGGACCTGCAGGGTTCCGCTGGCCCACGCTCGAGGGCATGGGTATCCACGTACCGCTGATCACCCCCTTCGACGCGGTCGGCCGCGTCGCCGCCGACGCGCTGGAGCGCCTGGCGCACGACATGGCCGACGAGGGGGTCGCCGGGCTGGTGGCGCTGGGGACGACCGCCGAGGCAGCGACGCTGGACGAGGCCGAGAAGGAGGTCGTCCGCGCGACCGTGGGACGGGTGTGCCGTGAGCGCGGGCTGCGGTTCACCGTGGGGGCCGGAGGGCCGGACACCCGCAGGACCGCGGCGGAACTCGCGGAGCTGGACGCGGACGCCGCGCTCGTGTCCGTGCCGTCGTACGTCCGGCCCTCACAGGCCGGCGTCGTCGCGCACTTCGAGGCCCTGGCGGCGGCGTCCGCCGTGCCGCTGGTCGTCTACAACATCCCCTACCGCACCGGGCTCGCACTCACCGCCGACACGGTGCGCGCGCTCGCCGCGATCGAGGGGGTCGCCGGCTTCAAGCACGCGGTCGGCGGCATCGACCAGGACACCGTCCTGCTCGTGGGGCAGGTGCCGCTGTACGCCGGGGACGACGTCTTCGCGCCCGCGCTGCTCGCCCTCGGCGCCGAGGGGGCGATCACGGCCTCCGCGCACCTGGCCACCGAGCGGTGGGTGGAGCTGGCCCGCCGCCACGACGCGCGGCAGGCGCGGGCGCTCGCGCGGCTCGCCGCCGCCTGTTTCGCCGAGCCGAACCGCACGGTGATCAAGGCGGTGCTGCACGCCCGGGGACGCATCCCGACCCCCGACGTGCGGCTGCCGCTGCTGCCCGCCGGGCAGCCGTCCCTCGGGGCGGCACTCCGGGCACTCGCCGCATCGGGGGATACTCGGGACCGTACGCACGCACTGATCGGAGAGACCGGATGAGGATCGGAATCGTCGGAGCCACCGGCCAGGTCGGCGGGGTCATGCGCCAGGTGCTGGCCGAGCGCGGCATGCCGGTGGAGCAGCTGCGGCTGTTCGCGTCGGCCCGCTCGGCCGGACGCACCCTGCCCTGGAAGGACGGCGAGATCGCGGTGGAGGACGCCGCCACCGCCGACTACACCGGTCTCGACATCGTCCTGTTCTCCGCGGGCGGCGCCACCTCCAAGGCGCTGGCCCCCAAGGTCGCCGCCGCGGGCGCGGTCGTGATCGACAACTCCTCCGCCTGGCGGATGGACCCCGAGGTCCCGCTGGTCGTCTCCGAGGTCAACCCGGAGGCGATCGCCGACCGCCCCAAGGGCATCATCGCCAACCCGAACTGCACCACCATGGCCGCGATGCCCGTGCTGCGCCCGCTGCACGAGGAAGCGGGGCTGACCGCGCTGGTCGCGACGACCTACCAGGCGGTCTCCGGCTCCGGCCTGGCCGGTGTCGCCGAGCTCGACGGCCAGGTGCGCAAGGTCGCCGACCGGGCGACCGAGCTGACCTTCGACGGCGGCGCCGTGGAGTTCCCTGAGCCCGCGGTCTACCAGCGGCCCATCGCCTTCAACGTCGTCCCGCTCGCCGGAAAGATCGTCGACGACGGCAGCTTCGAGACCGACGAGGAGCAGAAGCTCCGCAACGAGTCTCGCAAGATCCTCGGCATCCCGGAGCTGAGGGTGTCCGGGACCTGCGTCCGCGTGCCCGTGTTCTCCGGCCACTCGCTGCAGGTCAACGCCCGTTTCGAGCGTCCGATCAGCGTGGCGCGCGCCTACGAGCTGCTGGGCGCCGCCCCCGGCGTGGAGCTGTCGGAGATCCCCACCCCGCAGCAGGCCGCGGGCAAGGACCCCTCGTACGTCGGCCGGATCCGGGTGGACGACACCGTCGAGCACGGCCTCGCGCTCTTCCTCTCGAACGACAACCTCCGCAAGGGCGCCGCGCTCAACGCCGTCCAGATCGCGGAGCTGGTCGCCGCCGAGCTGCGCGGCTGACCCCGTTCGCCCCTCGGGATGCCCCGGCGCCGACCGCGCGCCGGGGCATCCGCCGTTCCGCCTTGACCCTCACACGATGTGAGGCGCTGGACTCGGAGACGTCATGTTCAGCATCGGAGACTTCGCCAGGCACGGCCGCGTGTCGGTCCGCATGCTGCGTCACTACGACGCCATCGGTCTGCTGCGCCCGGACCGTGTCGACCCGGCCACCGGCTACCGCAGCTACGCCGCCGCGCAGCTCGCCCGGCTCAACCGCGTCATCGCCCTCAAGGACCTCGGCTTCACGCTCGAGCAGGTGCGGTCGATCCTCGACGAGGAGGTGAGCGCGCAGCAGCTGCGCGGCATGCTGCGGCTGCGCCGCGCCGAGCTCGCGGCGGCGATGGCGGCGGACGCGGCACGGCTGGCGGGTGTCGAGGCGAGGCTCCGGACGATCGAGAGCGAGGGACGGATGACCACCGACGATGTGGTGATCAAGGCGGTGCCCGCGGTGCGGCTCGCGGAGCTGACGGCGACGGCGGCCGGGTTCGAGCCGGCGCAGATCGGGCCCGTCATCCAGCCGCTGTACGACGAGCTGTGCAGGCGGCTGGACGCGGCGGGGGTGCGGCCCGCCGGTCCGGGCATCGCGTACTACGAGGACGCGCCGGAGGGCGACGGCGCGATCCTCGTCCACGCGGGGCTGCAGGTAGCGGTGGAGCCGGACGGCCGGTACGACTTCGCGGTCGTGGACCTGCCGGAGCTGGAGACCGCCGCGACGATCGTGCACCGCGGCTCCATGGACGACGTCCTGCGCAGCGCCCAGGCCCTGGCGCGGGGGATCGACGCCCACGGGGCCCGGTCGCTCGGCTACCCCCGTGAGCTGTACCTGGAGTGCGAGGGGCACCCCGACACGTGGGTGACGGAGCTGCAGGAGCCGGTGGCCACCGGGGCGGGCGTGACCGGTCAGCCCATGGGCTTGCCCCGCTGAGCCGCCTCGGCGACGAGTGCGAAGGCCGTCCGGCCGTCCAGGGACTCGCGGATGACGTCCGCGTGCCCGGCGTGCCGGGCGGTCTCCTCGACGAGGTGGAGCAGGATCCAGCGGGCGCTCACCTTCATGCCGGGCGGGTTCCATGGCGCGTCCGGCAACGGCACCGCGACCTCCAGGTCGGGCAGCGAGAGGACCGCCTCCTCGGTCTCCCGGCCGATCCGCGCGTACTCCTCCAGCAGGCCGGCCACGGTCTCGCCCTCCAGCAGCCGGAATCCGTCGACGTAGTCCGCCTCGTTGCCCTTCTTGTCCTCGTGGCCCAGCAGCAGGCCCTGGACCCAGGACTCCTCGGTCCTGGCGACGTGCTTGACCAGCCCGGCGAGGTTCATCCCGCTGGCGCTGGGCCGCGAGGACGCCTGCGCGTCGGTGAGCCCGAGCACGGCCCGGCGCACGCCGCCGCGCTGCGCCTCCAGGTAGGCCAGCAGAGCGTCCCGCTCACTCGTCTCGTTCCGTACCACCGTCGGCATCGCGCGCTCCTTGTCGTGGGTCTTGGCGGTGCGCCCGGTCTCCCGGCGCCCCCTTCACGCCTGCGACGGTAGGGGGATCGCGGTCAGTTCCTGTCCGAGACCGTCCGCGTGGTGAAGGCGCCCTCGAAGAGGACCGGGACGACGGATGCCGCGTCGAGCTCGGCGGCGACCGCGACGTCCTCGGGGAAACCACCGCCGATCAGTTCGCGCCCCGAGGCGCACGCCGCGAGTGCGGCGCCGGGGTCGGGGGTCCCGGCGAAGACAGCCGCCGCGGCGAGCGCCTCGGGGGAGAGCGTCACCGCCTCCGCGCGCTCGCGCAGCGCGGCGACGACCGCTCCGGCGCCCAACAGGTCCTCCAGCGCGGGCCGCAGGCTCCCGTCGGGCCAGCGCTCACCGGCGGCGATCACCGCGACGGGGCGGTCCGGGACTCCGTAGCCGTGCCGCGCGAGCCACGCGCCGACGGCGCCGGCGTTGCGCAGACAGGCGGCGACCACGGTGGCCGCCTCCCCGGCCGCCGCGGCGATCGTCGATCCGTTGGGCGAGGGCAGCACCAGCCGCGGGGTGAAGGGCGCACGGCGCAGGGCGGCGGGCGACAGCGACCAGGGCGAACGCCCGGTCGCCTCCCGCCGCCCCACCGCCAGCCGCGCCCCGACCCGCCGGGCGTACTCCGCGGCCGTGGCGTCGCGCCAGGCGTACGGGTGGACGGCGGTCCCCGCCTCGACGGCCACCGTCACCGCGGTGGTGAAGGAGAGGACGTCGACGACGACCGTGCACGCCGCGTGGACCCCGATCCGCCGGGCGCCTTCCGGCCCCCACTCGAACCGCACCCCGTGGCCTGTCTGCAGAAACCAGTCCTCGCTCATGAGCGAGGACTATGCCGCGACGGACCTGGCCTGTACATCGGCGACGACACAACTGACGTTGTCCGGACCGCCGGCGGCGTTGGCCAGCTCCACCAGCGTGCGCACCGCCTCCCCGGGCGCGGCGCCGGAGGCGAGCACCCGGCGCAGTTCCTCGTCCGGGACGACGGTGGACAGGCCGTCCGTGCACAGCAGGTACCGGTCGCCGGGACGCGGATCGTGCAGCCGCAGGTCGGGCTGGCGACCGGCGGTACGGGTGCCCGAGCCCAACGCCCGTACGAGCAGCGAGCGCTGGGGGTGCGAGACGGCCTCGTCCTCGGTGAGCCGGCCCTCGTCCACCATCGACTGCACCATCGTGTGGTCGTGCGTGATCCGGAAGAGGTCGCCGTCGCGCAGCAGGTACGCCCGCGAGTCGCCGATGTGGACGAGGGCCAGCCGCTCCCCGGACCACAGCAGCGCGGTGAGCGTGGTGCCCGAGTCGGCGTAGCCGCGCACGGTCTCGTCGGCCCGTTCCAGGGCGTCCTGCAGCACGTCCAGGAGCCCGCCCGAAGAGCCGTCGGCGCCCGTGTCGAGCGCCTTGAGCGCGTCGACGGCGGCGGCGCCCGCCGGGGCCCCCTCCCCGCCGAAGCCGTCGGCCACCGCCAACAGCCGGTCGCCGGCGTAGGCGGTGTCCTGGTTGCCCGGCCGGACGAGGCCGGCGTCGGAGAGGGCGGCGTAGCGCAGTTCCAGGGCGTGGTTCGCGTCGTTCACAGCGAGGTCCTTCCGGGACAGGTGATCGACGAGGAAGGCGGCCAGGTCCCGCCGCGCGCCGTGCGCCGCCTCGGCCTGCGCCCAGTACGCGCGGATCTCCCGCGCGGCGGCGGGCGCGGGAAGCGCGCACACCTTCCGTATGCGGGCCAGCGGCATCCCCAGCCGCCGCAGCCAGCTCACGAGCCGGGCGCGCTCCAGTTGGGCGGGCGCGTAGTGGCGGTAGCCGGTGAGCGGATCGACCCGTGCGGGCGTCAGCAGCCCGAGCTCGTCGTACAGCCGCAGCGCCTTCGGCGACAGCCGGGACGCCTTCGCGAACGCCCCGATCGTCAGCGAGTCCATGACGGGCTCCCTCCCTCGAGCCGGGCACACCGCCCGGCCGCTTCGATGCTGCGGCCTGCCCCAAGGTCAAGGTCAACCGGCTGCCGCCGCCCCTGGAACGGGCGCCGACGGGTTCCGCCACGGGCCCCGGGCGGAACCGCCCCGCGTGCCAGGGGCGCCGGGGACGGCGGCACCGGGTCTCAGCGAACCTGACTCTCCGCGAGGCCGTGTCCAGCGGTGGGTCGTCTTGAGTCAGACGCGGTGCAGCCCGACGTTTCCGTCAGTCCAAGGACTGTGGACCCTGGGCTGCTTCTCGCTCTCGCTCGGCCGTGAACTCGTCAAGGAGCTCGAACAGGACTTTGATCGCGTGCCGCTCGTCCTCGGGCGGAAGGTTCCCGTGGTGCCACCCGTTCGGCAAGGCGAGGTGGAGAACCTGGCCCGGCCAGGCGTGGTTGCAGTCACGTCCGCGACGGGCGACGAGCCAGTCGCGCCAGCCCGTGAGGCCGTGGCCGCCATGCCGGAGAGCGTGCTCGTCATAGCCGGTCAGGAACGCGGTCAGCACGTGGAAGGAGGTCTCGCCGACGAACATGTGCGGACGTTGGCCGACCATGGCGAAGTACTCGCGTTCGGTCATCTCCGGCAGGGGTTTCACACGTTTCCTCCGCTCGCGTACCCGCGCCGTCGGCGAGCGGCTCCGCCCAGGCTGCTTGCACAGCCCCGGACGAAGCTCGCGCCCTGTCGGGTATCCCACCGGGCAGAGCTCGCGCCACGTCGAACGCGTCAACCATGCGGTGGACCGTACAGGCCGGCCGGCTGCGCGGGGACCGCGTCCAGGTCGTTCGCCGGAACCGCCCCGACTCGCCAGTCCACCGGGAACGGGCAAGGCGACGGTGGACTGGGCCGGGCGGGGGAAGCCGTACCCCCCAATGAGACTTTTGCAAGCACAGTGCTTGCAAAAGTTAGCACCGCGCGGCATCCTCGGAGACATGGCTTCTCTGAACGTCGGCACCCTCGGCGAGTACCTGCGGGAGCAGCGCCGCAACGCGCAGCTGTCCCTGCGTCAGCTCGCCGACGCCGCGGGGGTGTCCAACCCCTACCTCAGCCAGATCGAGCGAGGACTGCGCAAGCCCAGCGCGGAGATCCTGCAGCAGCTCGCCAAGGCGCTGCGCATCTCCGCCGAGACCCTGTACGTGCAGGCGGGGATCCTCGACGAGCGGGCCCAGGGCGACGGGATGGAGGTGCGGACCGCCATCCTGGCCGACACGGCGATCAACGAGAAGCAGAAGCAAGTCCTCCTGCAGATCTACGAGTCGTTCCGCAAGGAGAACGCCGCGGTGGAGGAAGCTCTTGACGAGCAGCCCGCTGCGCCGCGCGAGCACATGGCGAAGAAGGCGGCGAAGAAGGCTGTCGCCGTCCTGAAACCGAACGCGTCCGGAGCGGCCGGACAGGGCAGCGGCGGTGGCGGCGACGCCGCGGCCGCCGGATGACCGGTCGCGACCGGTCGCGCGGAACGAGCGGACTCGACAGACGAATCCGCCAACATCCTCAAACGGGAGAAACCCTCATGGCGATCACCGAAGACATCGTCAAGACCCTCAAGGACCCGACCCCGCTGTACGCGCTGGCCGGGACCGCGGACCTCGCCGCCGAGAAGCTCAAGGAGGTCCCGCCGCTGATCGAGAAGATCCGCGCCGAGGCCCCCGAGCGCATCGAGAAGATCCGCGGCACCGACCCCAAGGCCGTGCAGGAGAAGGTGACGGCGCAGGCCAAGGACGCGCAGACCAAGGCGCAGGCCAAGGTCAACGACTTCCTGGGCACGATCGACGGCGACCTGCGCAAGCTGCGTGACTCCGCGCAGGACTTCGCGCTGCAGCAGGTGGGCCGGGCCGCCGAGTACGCGGTCCGTGCCAAGGAGGCGTACGACGGCCTGGCCGAGCGCGGCAAGGGCGCGGTCGCCACCTGGCGCGGCGAGGCCGCCGAGCAGGTCGAGGACATCGCGGTCGCGATCGAGCCGGACCCCGTCCCGGCGGCGCGTCAGGCGCCCGCCCCCGACGCCAAGCCGGCCGCCGCCCCCGCCCCGGCGCCGTCCTCGGCGCAGGAGAGCCAGGACAGGAAGGGCGCGGCCGCCGCCGCGGCGAAGAAGACCCCGCCGAACAAGAAGCCCGCGACGCCGGGCAAGCCCGCTTCCTGAGCGGCCGGACATCACGGGCCGGGCACGCACGGCGTGCCCGGCCCGTTGTGCCGGTACGGTGGGAGCCGACGACGGAGGTGGACGGCAATGCTGGTGCAGGGCTTCTACAACGTGCTGGGCTGGATCTCCCTCGCCCTGCTGGTCTTCGCGTTGTTCGCGCTGGTCGACGCGGCCATCCGGCGTGAGGACGCCTACCGGGCCGCGGACAAGAAGACCAAGCCCTTCTGGCTGATCATCCTCGCCGTGGCCGCGGCGCTGATCGGGTTTCTGCCGATCACGTCCTTCCTGCCGGTCATCGGCCTGATCGCGGTGATCGTCTACACGGTGGACGTGCGTCCCGCCCTCAAGCAGGTGTCCGGCCCGCGGCGGCGCGGCGGCAGCAGCAGCGACGGACCGTACGGCCCCTTCAAGCGCTGAGGCGGTCTCAGGTCCCCGCGGCTCGGGGTGCCCGCATGTGCGTCGGGCGGCCGGCCGGCGGGGTCGTCGGCCGGCCCGGTCGTCCGGGTCCGGTGGGTCAGGCGCCCGACTCCAGGAGCATGAGGGCGACGTCGTCCGTCAGCTCACCGCCGTTGAGTTCGCGTACCTCGGCCATGGCCGCGTCCAGCAGATCCTCGCCGGCGAGTCCGGCGGACAGCTGCCGTCCGACCAGTTCGACCATGCCCTCCTGGCCCAGCCGCTGCGCGCCGAGGCCGATCCGGCCCTCGATGAGCCCGTCGGTGTAGAGCATCAGGCTCCAGGCCTCGCCCAGCTCGAAGCGCGCGGCCTCCCAGCAGTCCTTCTGCGGCAGCAGCCCGAGCGCGGGGCCGCCGTGCTCGTAGGGCAGCAGTTGCGGCGCCATCCCGGACAGCGACACCAGCGGCGCCGGATGACCGGCCAGCCAGAGGTCGGCGGCGCGGCAGTCCGGGCTGATGTCGACCTGGCAGAGGGTCGCGAAGATCTCGGCGTCCGACCGCTCGTGCTCCAGGACCTGCTGGAGCGTGCCCAGCAGGTCGGCCCCGCACAGCCCGGCCAGAGTCAGCGCGCGCCAGGCGATGCGCAGCTCCACGCCGAGGGCGGCCTCGTCCGGCCCGTGGCCGCAGACGTCGCCGATCATCGCGTGCACGACACCGTCCGGGGTGCGGACGGTGTCGTAGAAGTCGCCGCCGAGCAGGGCCCGGCTCCGGCCGGGCCGGTAGCGGGCGGCGAAGCGCAGGTCGGCGCCGTGGAGCAGCGGCGTGGGGAGCAGCCCGCGTTCGAGCCGCGAGTTCTCCTGGGCGAGCAGCCGGGTCTCGGTCAGCTGGCGCTGCGCGACGTCGGCGCGCTTGCGCTCCACGGCGTAGCGGATGGCCCGGGTCAGATGGGACGGGTCCAGGTCTGCCGGGGTCAGGTGGTCCTGGGCGCCCACGCGGACGGCCTCGGCGGCGCGCTCGGCGTCGGTGTCGGCGCCCGCGGTCAGCACGAGCACGGCGGTGCGCGGGGCGAGCTGCAGCAGCTTCCGCAGGCCCTCCATCGGGTCGGGGGCGCCCTCGGCGGAGCGGGCGGCGAGTTCCAGCAGGATGCAGTTGACGTCGTCCCGGAGCAGCCGCTCGGCCTCGGTCAGGTTGCGGGCACGGCGGATGCGCACGCGCGTGCCGGAGACGTCCAGCAGGTCGGGGACGGTGAACGCGCCGGCGGGGTCCTCACCGATGACGAGCAGGGTCAGGGCAGGGGAGGTCCGGCCGTCGGCCAGGGGTGCTTCCTGGCGCGGCCCCGGCACGGCGGCGTACTGGTCGGTGCGCCGCCCGGTCGCGGACATCGGCGACATCGGGCAATCCTTCCCTCCCCCGAGGGCAACGTCCCGGAGGGGTCGGATCGACCGGATCGGTTGCTCAGCTCCGAGGACACTGAAGGGCGACCATAGCGGTAGCGTCCGAGGGCGGGGGAGGCCCCGCGGGTGAATCGCCCCTGTCATATGCGGTGCTGAGCTGCGGATTTCAGTCGCGCCGGGATGAACCGGGCATGACCAACGTCACGTTTGGCCCGTCCGCCCGTCCGCCCGTCCGCCCGTCCGGCGCAGGTCGCGGCCCGTCAGCCCCGCGCCGGGGCCAGGGCCTCCCAGCGGACGGTCACTTCGCCCTGGCGCCAGCGGGCCGGGGTGTCCGTCACCGGCCAGCCGCCCTGCCCCGCCAGGCTGCGGACGGTGCGGATCCACCGCTGCCGGGCGCCCAGTGACGCGAAAGGCGCTGCGGCCGCCCACGCGCGGTCGAAATCGGTGAGGAAGGCGTGCACCGGCTCGCCCGGCACATTGCGGTGGATCAGCGCCTTGGGCAGCCGCTCCGCAAGGTCGGAGGGCCGTTCCAAGGAGCCGAGCCGGGTGGCGAAGGTCACCGTGCGCGGGCCTTCGGGGCCGAGCGCCACCCACACGTGACGGCGGCCGATCTCGTCGCAGGTGCCCTCCACCAGCAGCCCGTCCGGGGCGAGCCGATCCCGCAGCCGCGTCCACACCTCGGCGACCCGTGCCTCGTCGTACTGGCGCAGGACGTTCGCCGCCCGGATCAGGGCCGGCCTGCGGCCGTCCGGCAGGGGTACCTCGAAGCCGCCGTGGGCGAACGACAGCCCTTCACGGGCGTACGGCCGGGCGGCGGCCACCCGGGCCGGATCGATCTCGATGCCGACCACCTCGGCGTCCGGGCGGGCGGTACGGAGCCGTTGCAGCAGTTCGAGGGCTGTCCACGGCGCGGCGCCGTAGCCCAGGTCGACCGCCAGGGGGTCGTCGCTGCGGCGCAGCGCGGGACCGTGCTGGGCGGCGATCCAGCGGTCCATGCGGCGCAGGCGGTTGGGATTGGTCGTCCCTCTGGTCACCTCTCCGACCGGCCGTGTCGCACGCATGCGCCGAGCCTATGCGAGCCCGGGGCCGCCTCGTCCGGGCCAGGACGACGGTCACGCTTTGGCAAAAGCGGAAATGGATCTAGGCCTTCCGCGGGTTGTCACCGTTCATGGGAGGCTTCCGCTCGGTCGCCTGTCGAGAAGTGGAGGACGCGACGTGAGCCAGTACGTGGCGAAGGTCCTGGCCGGTGGTCCCCACCGCCGGTTGCGCCGCCATGCCGTCGGTGGGCGCCGTCCGCGGCGCGTGGCCATGCTCAGCGTGCACACCTCGCCCCTCCACCAGCCCGGCACCGGGGACGCGGGGGGCATGAACGTCTACATCGTCGAGCTGGCCAAGCGGCTCGCGGAGGGCCCCGGCGTCGAGGTCGAGATCTTCACCCGCGCCACCACGGCCGCCCTGCCGCCCACGGTCGAGCTGGCCCCCGGGGTCCTGGTGCGGCACGTGGACGCCGGTCCGTACGAGGGCCTGGCCAAGGAGGACCTCCCCGCGCAGCTGTGCGCCTTCACCCACGGCGTGATGCACGCCGAGGCCAGCCACCGGCAGGGCCACTACGACCTGGTGCACTCGCACTACTGGCTCTCCGGCCAGGTCGGCTGGCTCGCCGCCGAGCGCTGGGGCGTCCCGCTCGTCCACGCCATGCACACCATGGCCAAGGTCAAGAACGCCGCGCTCGCCGAGGGCGACACCCCCGAACCCACGGCCAGGGTGATCGGCGAGACGCAGATCGTCGGCGCCGCAGACCGACTGATCGCCAACACCACCGAGGAGTCGGACGAGCTGATCCGGCACTACGAGGCCGACCCCCGCAAGGTCGAGGTCGTCCACCCCGGGGTGAACCTGGACCGCTTCCGGCCGGACGCCCACGGCGGCCGTGCCGGGGCCCGCGCGCGGCTCGGTCTGCCGCAGGACGCTGTGATACCCCTCTTCGCCGGCCGGATACAGCCCCTGAAGGCCCCCGACATCCTGCTGCACGCCGCGGCGATCCTGCTCGCGCAGGACCCGTCGCTGCGCGAACGTCTCGTCGTCCCCGTCGTCGGGGGGCCGAGCGGCAGCGGCCTGGCCAAGCCGGAGCACCTGCACAAGCTCGCCGCCCGGCTCGGCATCTCCGACCTCGTGCGCTTCCAGCCGCCGGTCGCGCAGGACCGGCTCGCGGACTGGTACCGGGCCGCGTCCGTGCTGGTCATGCCCTCGTACAGCGAGTCGTTCGGGCTGGTCGCCATAGAGGCCCAGGCCTGCGGCACGCCGGTGGTGGCGGCGTCGGTCGGCGGGCTGCCGGTGGCGGTGAGGGACGGCGAGACCGGTTTCCTCGTCATGGGCCACGACCCGGCCGACTACGCGCGGGCCCTGCGCCGCTTCATCGACCAACCGCAGCTGGTGCCCACCATGGGCGCCGCCGCGGCCCGGCACTCCGCGTGCTTCGGCTGGGACGCGGCGGCCAACAGGACCGCCGAGGTGTACGCGGGTGCGATGGCCGAGCGGCGGCGTCGCCTACGATCGCCGCATGGGTGAGCGGGAGCAGACGGCGGCGCGTGCGGCGGTCGAGCAGGCACTGGAGGACGCGGGACTCGGCTGGGAGACCGGCGCCAGGGGCGAGTACGTCGTGTCGCTTCCCGGCACGCGCAAGCTCTCCACCACCGTCGCCCTCGCTGTGGGGCGCCACTCCCTGACGGTCAACGCCTTCGTGGTGCGCCGCCCCGACGAGAACCACGAGGCGTTCTACCGCTGGCTCCTGGAGCGCAACACGCGGCTGTACGGGGTGGCCTACGCCCTCGACCCGCTCGGTGACGTCTATCTGTCCGGCCGGCTGCCGCTGGCCGCGGTGACGCCCGAGGAGGTCGACCGGGTGCTGGGCTCCGTCGCCGAGAACGCCGACGGCAGTTTCAACACGCTGCTGGAGCTGGGCTTCGCCGACGCGATCCGCAAGGAGCACGCATGGCGGACGGCGCGCGGCGAGTCCACGCGCAACCTCGACGCGTTCGCCCGCCTGATCGGTACGGCGGACGAGAGCCGCGCAGGCGGCGGGAGCGACGAGAGCCGCGCGAGCGACGAGTAGCGCCAGCGGTCGCGCGGGGGCCGCAGCGCGACCGGTGACGCATCGGATGCGGGGGGCGACCGCATGCCTCCCCCATGAACACCGCCGCGGGGCGCGCAGGTGACTTCTGGTCGCCGGCCCACTGGTCGGGCTGTCGGCGGTCACGCCGTGGAGCGACTCGATGCGGTCTTCGATCGGCTGCCCGCTCCAGGCACGGAGCCACGGCGGATGGGCGGCGCGCGTCCGGGGCGCCGAAGCGCTGCCGCTCGTGCTCGCCGAGCTCCAGGTGGCCACGGTCCGTCACAGCCCGCCGTACCGCTGATCCCCGCGTTCTCCACCGGCGCCTTCGTGCCCGCGGAGGGCCTCGGCGTCACGGTCCAACGCGTGTTCGACCAGGTGATCCCCTGGTCCGGCGCGCTGCGCGGCCTGCGCCGGGCCCCGTCGAAGGCGCACGCGGTCGTCCGCTGAAGAACCGCTAGTGGTCCGCCGCAGGCTCCGGCTCAGGCTGCGGCACCCGGGCCGGGGCCTGGGCAGCGGTCACCGCGTCCACGGGTTCGGCGCGCGGGCCGCGCTCGCGCAGCAGCAGCCAGTAGCCCGCCCCGGCGACCGATCCGACCACGGCGCACGCCCCCCAGACCACGCCGCCGCCCCACCGGTCCAGCGCCAGGCCGCCCAGCAGCGGTCCGGCGAAGGCCGCCGCCGGCCAGGCCAGGGAGTACATACCCTGGTAGCGGCCCCGGGCGTGGGCCGGCGCCAGATCGGCGACGAGCGACATCGAGGTCGGCGCGTGGAAGATCTCGCCGATCGTCCACACCGCCACCGCCAGCGCGTAGAAGGGGACCGAACCGGCGAAGGCGTTGAGCCCGAAGCCCCAGCCCATCAGCAACGTGCCCGCGGTCAGCAGCGCCGCCACACTCCGTCGTTCGACGAGCCGGGTGAGCGGGAGCTGGAGGATCACGATCAGAAGGCCGTTGAGGCCGATGACCAGGCCGTACTCGCTCGCGGAGAATCCCTGGCGGCCCATGTCGACCGAGAGGGTCGTCGCACCCTGCTGGGTGACCGTGCCCAGCAGGAACGTCAGCGCGACGAAGGCCATGAAGCGCCGGTCGCGCAGCACGACCCCGAGGCCGACCCGCGACTGACCGCTCCCGGCGGCCGCGACCGACGCCTCGGGCTCCCGGCCCGGCATCGACTCCGGCACCTTGGCGTAGATCACCAGCGCGCACAGCACCGTCATGAAGGCGTCGCCCAGGAACAGCCACAGGTAGCCCTGCGAGGCGATGAAGCCGGCCGACGCCGACGAGACGGCGAAGCCGATGTTCACGGCCCAGTAGTTGAGGGAGAAGGCCCGTACCCGGTCCTCGGCGGGCACCACGTCCGCCATCATCGCCTGCACCGCGGGGCGCGAGGCGCTGCTCGCCACGCCGATCACCGTGGCCACCGCCGCGATCTGCACCTGCCCGCCCACGAAGGCCAGCGCCGCCGTCGCGGCCGCCGCCGCGACCTGGGCCAGCAGCATCGTCGAGCGGCGTCCCACCCGGTCGGTCAGCACCCCGCCGGCGACCGCGCCGAGAGCGCCGCCGAGGCCGTACAGGGACGCGACGAGGCCCGCGTAGGTCGCCGAGTAGCCCCGGTCGAGGGTCAGGTAGAGGGCGAGGAAGGTGACGACGAAGCCGCCGAGCCGGTTGACCAGCGTGCTGGTCCACAGCCACCAGAAGGTCCCGGGGAGTCCTGACACGGTCTCCCGCAGGACACGTCTGACATCGGGCACGGCGGCTGCTCCTCGCGGCGTTCGGGGGCGTCGTAGGCGTAATGGGCCAGGATGGCCAGCGCAGCTTACATCCGCCCTCCGGAGGGCATCAAAGCGTTTTCTTCTAGACTCCATGCCATGGCAGATGCTCCCTACAAGCTGATCCTCCTCCGCCACGGCGAGAGCGAGTGGAACGCGAAGAACCTCTTCACCGGCTGGGTTGACGTCAACCTCAACGAGAAGGGCGAGAAGGAGGCGGTCCGGGGCGGCGAGCTGCTGAAGGACGCCGGACTCCTCCCCGACGTCGTCCACACCTCCCTCCAGAAGCGCGCGATCCGCACGGCGCAGCTGGCCCTCGAGGCCGCCGACCGGCACTGGATCCCCGTCCACCGCAGCTGGCGCCTCAACGAGCGCCACTACGGCGCCCTCCAGGGCAAGGACAAGGCGCAGACCCTCGCCGAGTTCGGCGAGGAGCAGTTCATGCTCTGGCGCCGCTCCTACGACACCCCGCCGCCGCCGCTCGAGGACGGCAGCGAGTTCTCCCAGAGCGACGACCCGCGCTACGCCTCCATCCCGCCGGAGCTGCGCCCGCGCACGGAGTGCCTGAAGGACGTCGTCACCCGCATGCTGCCGTACTGGTACGACGGCATCGTCCCGGACCTCCTCAGCGGCCGCACCGTCCTGGTCGCCGCCCACGGCAACAGCCTGCGCGCCCTCGTCAAGCACCTCGACGGCATCTCCGACGCCGACATCGCGGGCCTGAACATCCCCACCGGCATCCCGCTCGCCTACGAGCTCGACGCGGACTTCCGCCCCGTCACCCCGGGCGGCCGCTACCTCGACCCCGAGGCGGCCGCGGCGGCGATCGAGGCCGTGAAGAACCAGGGCAAGAAGAAGTAATCCGACGCGATCAAGCCCCCTACCTGCGGGTTCTCCGCGGGGATGGGGGCTTGTTGCAGCTCTGGGGCCGACTCTGAGCGCATGGGCGCGGGCCGCCGACCTGAAGACGCCGGCCACTGCCTTCCTGGTCCGTTCGTGGTTCGACGGCAGCAGCAGTGCGTACACCCGGAGCGCCGGCCCCAGGCTTGAATGGCCGAGGTACTCGGCCGGCGCCTTGATGTTCTCCCCTGCGTCCAGGAGAACGGAGGCGTAGAAGTGCCGAGGTGCGTGCACGCCGTTCTCGCACGACCGGGCGTACGGCTTGCCGTGAGCGGGGACCGGGTCACTCCGGCTGCGGCAAGCGCCGGTATCCAGGCGGCGCGGATGAAAGGCGTTGGGATGCGCCGCGGGACCCTCGCTCTTCCCCGCCCCAGGTGTTCCGGCAGGCCGGGCGCGTCACTCCTCGCCGACGGCCTGCGGCTCGGCGGGCAGGTCGGCCACCTCCACCGTCGACGGCGTGGCCAGCAAGTTGTTCAGCCCCAGGGTCAACTGCACGGTGAATGCGCTCAGTAGGACGGCCAGAATTATGCGGACCAGGCTGAAGCCGGCGTCGATGTTCGCCGCGGTCTCGTAGTCGTCGGGCGTCTGCGGGTTGGAATCGCTCACGAACGAGATGTAGAGCGCGGCGACAACCGACAGGAGCCACACGCCGTAGATCCCGACGGCTCCCCTGCCGCCTGGCAGGGCCCTGAGCCATCCCAGCCCGATGTCGGAGCGCGACATGGCGTTCGCGTGGCCGGCACGCACCCACCGCCGGTGGGTGTGCAGAACTGCGACGAAGGCCACGAAGCGCACGATGCCCGTGGTGTCGATCGTCCCGAGTGCGCTGTGCAGAGCCTGCCGGTCGAAGCCGTTGCCGGCGGCGGCCAAGGCCCACTGGTGGGCCTGCGTGCGCTCGGCGGAGAACCGCACGGCCTCGTTCACGACGGCTGCCGCGGCAGCGGCCAGCACCACCAGCAGGGGGCCCGACAGCGAGACCCGGGCGGGACTCACCTTGGACAGGACCTGCGACGCCGCCCTGTCGTTGCGCCCGCGACGCTGAGCCGGCTTCGACGCGTCGCTCTCCTGCTGGCAGACCGGACACAGCCCGGTGATCCCGTCGAAAGCGACTTCACGCTGCCGACACTTCCGGCACGTCAGTAGCATCCCGTGCCCCCTTTATGCATGATCGCAATCGAATCGAGCGCCGCATCCTATGCGTTCTGACAACGAGACGTCGATGCCTTTTGATCTTCCTTGGTGGCTGCCCGACGGCCCGACACCGTGCGGCTCTGCGACCGGCATCCCCGCCGAGGGAGTCGAAGTCCTTGGCGACCTGGCAGCCCCCTGCGCCACGGCCTCGCGGGGCAGGGGGCTTGTTGTCGTCTCGGGCCGGCTCTGGCGCTCAGGCCTGTCAGTCCAACCAGACCAGCATCGCGTCGTCGGCCTTGGCAGCGGCCTCGAAGAACTGTGCAAGACCGTCGTACCAGGGACGCCCCCATTCCAGCGCGTCAGGCTCACTCCATCCGAGCGGATACACCTCGGCGTCGGTCAGTTCAGCAGGATCCACACCACTGAGGAGCCGGTCATAGCTCACAGCCCGCAGAGCTTCACACGCGAGCCGGACCCGCTCCGGTCGCAGGTACCTCGCAGGACCGTAGCCCCAGTCCTCGTCCTCGGTGAGCGGTTCCTCACCGAGGATCACGTTCACCGGGAAGTCGGCGCGCGACAGCAGGAAGCGGAGCATGTCCCACGTCTTGTACGTGCTGAAGTGGCGCGCTTCGGGCGGTGCCGGTTCGCTCTCCTCCTCGGCGTCCTGGACCTCTTCGACGAGGTCCCGGGCCCAGTCGGGGTCCTGGATCGCTCGGTCGAGCTCAGTAGCCGTGACGCGCAGGTATTCACCGATCATGCTCACGGCCGGAGACTAGGTGAGACCACTGACACCGGCCGCCGCACCTGTACACAGCTCACCACCCCACCCACACAGTCGGAAAGCGGGGCCCAGGAAGTACGCCGGGTGTGCGCCCGTGCCTTTGAGGCCGCTTGCCATGCGCCCTGCTGCACGTCCCCGGGGTGGACTGCTGGGGTGGGACGACGGTGGGCGACTGGAAGCAAGGCACATGCGGTTGCCCGACGGCGGCTGGGAGACGTTGCCAGAACAAGACGGTGAAGGGCACCTCGCGCTGCCACCTCCACCAAGGGCCCTGGACGAAGCGCGGTCAGCCGATAGCGAGGAAGGACGAGCAAGCGTCGCAAGAAGTGAGTCGCAAGCGCGGGTGGGTGGCCGATTGCGCGCCGGGGCCGGCGGATGACGGCGCACGCCGAGGCCCCTGCCCGCGAGTCGCCCTAGCGTGCGCGGCCCGTCCTTCGGCTTCGCCGGCTCCTACGCCCCAACGCCCGGCCGGAACCCTTTACCGCCCGTGGCCGGGACCCTAGGGTCGTCCCCCGTGACCGACCCCTCCCTCGACCACGCCTCGACGGCCCGTGCCTACGACGCCGTCGCCGTCCTCTACGCCGACCTGTTCAGCGACTCGCTCCGCTCGCTCCCGCTGGACCGTGCGCTGATCGGGGCCTTCGCCGACTGCGTGCGGGCGGCCGGCGGCAGGACCGTCGCCGACCTCGGCTGCGGCCCGGGGTACCTCACCGCGCACCTGCGGGGCCTGGGGCTGGAGGCGTTCGGCGTCGACCTCTCGCCCGTGATGATCGGACTCGCCCGCGAGGCGCATCCGGAACTCCGCTTCGACGTGGGCTCGATGGACGCCCTGGACGCCGTCGCCGACGGCCAGCTGGACGGCATGGTTTCCTGGTACTCCCTCATCCACACCCCGCCGGGCGACCTGCCCCGGTACTTCGAGGAGTTCCACCGGGCCCTGGCTCCGGGCGGCCACCTCCTGCTGGGCTTCTTCGAATCCGGCGGCGGCCCCCTCGCCGCGTTCGACCACAAGGTGACGACGGCCTACCGCTGGCCCATCGACGACCTCGCCGCCCTGGCGGAGGCCGCCGGCTTCACCGAAACCGGCCGCATGCTCCGGGAGCCCGGACCGGACGAGCGCTTCCGCAGGGGCCACCTGCTCATGACCCGTTCCTAGCCGCCGCCGTCGAACGGCGCGGCCTACGGGGCCCACGTCCGTCAGCGCAGCCGCGAGGAGGACAGGATCGAGGCCAGGTGGGCGACGACCATGAGCCAGGTGACGGCCGCCAGCGCGGCCAGGGTCACGGCGCTCGGGGCGGGGCTGCCGGCCAGGGCGTCCGCGACCGCCGCGGCGAGGAGGACGAGAGAGGCCTCGATGCCGTTGGTGAGGCGGTGGATCTTGAGGGCGGAGGCGAGCCTGCGGACGGTGGCGACGCCCGCGGAACGGGGCCGGGCCGCCTCGTCGTCGGCGACCGGGAGGCCCCGTCGGGCGCGGGCGACGTCGACGAGGTCGGTGGACGCCTTCAGCAGCACGACCCCCAGGGCCGTGGCGAGGCCGACCGCGGCCCAGTACGGGGACCCGGTGTGGGCCACCCGGAAGCCGGCCCCGGTCATCAGGGCGGCGTCGGCCAGGTAGGCGCCGAGGCGGTCGACATAGATGCCGGTCGCGCTGTTCTGGCCCTTCCACCGGGCGACTTCGCCGTCCACGCAGTCGAAGAGCAGGAAGAGCTGGAAGAGCACCGCGGCCAGCGCCGCCCCGGTACGAGCAGGGCGGCTCCCGCGCCGACACCGCAGACGACCATGGTCCAGGTCAGCGTGTCGGGGGAGACCCGGGTGCGCACCAGCTGCCGGGTCACCCGGAGCGACACGCGCCGCATGTAGAGGCGGCCCGCCCAGTGCTCGCCGTTGCGACTGCGCAGTTTCGCCTGCGGCTGGCAGACCTCGCGCAGCTCCGCCAGTGCCGGGGCAGCGGTCATGAGCATTCCCTCCCACCTGATCAACGCACCGTGATCGGCACAGGCTAGGGGATGCGCCGCCGGCTCCCGACGGGGACCCCGGACGGCGAGGCGGCACATCGGGCGGGCCGGCGATGAGTTCTCCGCGCTTCGGCCGTCTTCAGTAGGTACGCGCCCATACGTCCGGAGCGACGCCCCCATACGTCCGGAGCGAGGAGACAGCGATGACCAGCGACGGTTTCACCACGTGCCTGTGGTTCGACGGGAAGGCCGAGGAGGCGGCGAACCACTACGTCTCGATCTTCAAGAACTCCGCCATCGGCACGATCGGCCGCTACAACGAGGCCGGGCCCGGCCCCGCCGGCTCCGTGCTGGCCGTGGAGTTCACGGCCAACGGCCAGAAGTTCGTGGCGCTGAACGGCGGGCCGATGTTCACCTTCTCCGAGGCGGTCTCGTTCCAGATCCGCTGCGCCGACCAGGCCGAGGTCGACTACTACTGGGAGAAGCTCACCGACGGCGGTGAGGAAGGGCCCTGCGGGTGGCTGAAGGACCGGTACGGCGTGTCCTGGCAGGTGTTCCCCGAGGTGCTGCTCGAGATGATCGGGGACGCCGACCCGGCGAAGGCCAGGCGGACCACGGAGGCGATGTACTCCATGAAGAAGCTCGACCTCGCCGCGCTGCGGCGCGCGTACGACGGAGGGTGAGCCGGGGCAGGACAGCCCACGGGGGTCCGTCCGGAACGATCCGGACGGACCCCCGGGAGTGAAGAACGCGGATGGCGGGGAACCGCTGGGGTCAGCAGCTGGCTCCGCAGCGGCAGGGCGCTCCGGACTGGCACCCGCACCCGCAGCCGGATCCGCAGCCGCATGCCGCGAGCAGCGGCAGCTCCCGGACGCCGGGGGATTGCGGGGTCCCCTCGGGGGACGGCTGATCGCGGGCGGTGGACGACGTGGGGGACTCGGGCATGGTTACCCTCCTCTGCCGTTGGCAACGGCTGCTTGCATGCCTGCCACCAGTGAACGGCGCCCCGTCCCGGCGCATCAACGGCGCGTGGAAGCGTTCCGCCCCACAGGCGCGCGCGCCCCTGTGCACACGCCCGCCCGCGCGCCCTGCATGCCCTGCGCGCCCTTGCCCGTACGGAACGCCGTCCCGCGCCGCACGCCCACGGCTGGAGCGGCCTTGATCAGCCGCTCCAGCCGTCAAGGCCTGGCTAGTCCGCCGGCATCGGGGTGGGGGGCGGGCTCAGCTCGTCCGCGTGCTCACCTGTGACGAGGTAGACGACGCGCTTGGCGACCGAGACCGCGTGGTCGGCGAAACGCTCGTAGTAGCGGCCGACGAGGGTGACGTCCACGGCCGTCTCGATCCCGTGCTTCCAGCGGTCGTCGAGCAGGTGCTGGAAGAGCGTGCGGTGCAGCTCGTCCATGCGGTCGTCGTCCGCCTCGAGCTGCAGCGCGTCGTCGACGTCCTTGCTGACGATGACCTCCGCGGCCTTCGCCATCAGGCGCTGCGCCAGCTGTCCCATCTCCAGGATCGTGCTGTGCAGGTCGCGCGGCACGGCGGTGTTGGGGAACCGCAGTCGTGCGAGCTTCGCCACGTGCCGGGCGAGGTCGCCGGAGCGCTCCAGGTCCGCGCTCATGCGCAGGCTGGTGACGACGATCCGCAGGTCGGTCGCGACGGGCTGCTGGCGGGCGAGCAGGGTGATGGCCCGGCTCTCCAGCTCGCGCTGCAGGTCGTCGACCTTCTCGTCGGCGGCGATCACGCTCTCCGCGAGCTTCAGGTCGGCGTCGAGCAGCGCCGTGGTGGCCCGCCCGATCGCGGAGCCGACCAGCCGCGCCATGTCGACCAGGCCGTCACCGACCCCGTCGAGTTCCTCGTGATATGCGTCGCGCATCGCATTCCTTCCCGTTACCGCTTCAGCCGTGCGAAAAGAGGATTGTCCCTCCCACGCTGACACGCTCAAAGCTCGCGTGGGCACGCGTACCGCTCGAGCATCCGGAATGAACCAGTCCTGACACCACGGTGAACTCTTGGCAACGCGTGTTCGAGAAGACGCTCCGACCCTGGGGGCCACACATTTCGTCCCCCTAACCTGGGTGTATGGACGTGAACGCGGCAGTCGCCGCAGCCAGTGCGATCGCCGGGCTCTGTACCGGTGTGATCGCCGTGCTCGCGTTCCGCTGGAGCGAGCGGGAACAGGCCCGCCCCACACGAACCTCCCTGCGGCCCGACTCCGCGACCGTACTGCCGCCGGGCGTGGACACGGTGCTGTCCGTGCTGCGCTCGTCGGCCGTCGTCCTCGACGAGGGCGACACTGTGGTCAAGGCGAGCTCGGCGGCGTACGCGCTCGGGCTGGTCCGCGGTGGAAGGCTCGCCGTCGACCAGATGCTGCAGATGGCCCGGGAGACCCGGCGGGACGGCGAGATACGGCAGGTGGAACTGGACCTGCCCCGCCGGGGCGCCGGTCGGGGCGAGGGCCTCGCGGTCTCCGCGCGGGTGGCGCCACTGGGCTCGCGCCTGGTGCTGCTGCTGGTCGAGGACCTGACCGACGCCCGCCGCATCGAGGCCGTGCGGCGGGACTTCGTCGCCAACGTCAGCCATGAGCTCAAGACCCCGGTCGGGGCGCTGTCGCTGCTCTCCGAAGCGGTGATGGACGCCAGCGACGACCCGGAGGCCGTCGAGCGCTTCGCGGGCCGGATGCAGATCGAGGCCGCCCGGCTGACCAGCCTGGTCCAGGAGATCATCGACCTCTCCCGGGTCCAGGACGACAACCGCCTCGACGACGCGGAGGCGGTCGCCGTCGACGACCTCGTCGCCGAGGCCGTGGACCGCTGCCGGCACCCGGCGAACGCCAAGCAGATCACCATGGCCACCGGTGCCGCCCCCGGCATGTACATCTGGGGCAACCGCAGCCAGCTCGCGGCCGCGCTCGGCAACCTCGTCGAGAACGCGGTCAACTACAGTCCGGCCCGCACCCGCGTCGGCATCGCGGGCCGCAGGGTCGCCGCCCCCGGCGGCAAGAACTCCCAGGCCGGAGGCTCTGGGGAACTGATCGAGATCTCCGTGACCGACCAGGGAATCGGCATCTCGGAAAAGGACCGGGACCGCATCTTCGAACGGTTCTACCGGGTCGACCCGGCGCGTTCGCGCGCCACGGGCGGCACCGGCCTCGGTCTGTCCATCGTCAAGCACGTGGCCGCCTCCCACGGTGGAGAGGTCACGGTGTGGAGCGCCGAAGGCCAGGGCTCCACCTTCACCCTGCGGCTGCCCGAGGCCGCGGTGTCCCGGGATGACCGGGACCGCTCCACCGCCGTGGCGGCGGAGGACGGGGAGCCCGGGCCCGGCTCCGGCTCCTCCTCCGCGCTCTATGAGACGTTGCCCGATCACATCCCCGCCCCGGAGGTCCTTCCGTGACCCGAGTACTCGTCGTCGAGGACGAAGAGTCCTTCAGCGACGCCCTGTCGTACATGCTCCGCAAGGAGGGCTTCGAGGTCGCCATCGCGCCGACCGGGCCCGACGCGCTGGAAGAGTTCGAGCGCAACGGCGCCGACCTGGTCCTGCTCGACCTGATGCTGCCGGGCCTGCCCGGCACGGAGGTCTGCCGTCAGCTGCGGCTGAAGTCCGCCGTCCCGGTGATCATGGTCACCGCCAAGGACAGCGAGATCGACAAGGTCGTCGGTCTCGAGATAGGAGCGGACGACTACGTCACCAAGCCCTACTCCTCGCGCGAGCTGGTCGCCCGCATCCGCGCCGTGCTGCGCCGCCGCGGCGAGCCCGAGGAGGTCTCGCCCGCGGCGCTGGAGGCCGGCCCGGTCCGCATGGACGTCGACCGGCACGTCGTCACGGTGGGCGGCGGCAAGGTGGACCTGCCGCTCAAGGAGTTCGACCTCCTGGAGATGCTGCTGCGCAACGCGGGCCGCGTCCTCACCCGCATGCAGCTCATCGACCGGGTCTGGGGCGCCGACTACGTCGGCGACACCAAGACCCTCGACGTCCACGTCAAGCGGCTCCGCGCGAAGATCGAGCCGGACCCGGGCGCGCCGCGCTACCTGGTGACGGTGCGCGGCCTGGGCTACAAGTTCGAGCCGTAGACCGGACCGGCCGCGCCCGCACGCGCGGCCGCCGGATGTGAAGGGGCCCCAGGAGCGCAGCGCTCCCGGGGCCCCTTTCCTGTGCCGGGGTGCCTCAGCCGGTGGGCGACTCGGTGATCTTCTCCGTCGCGGTCGGCGAGGCCGTGGCGCCTTCGGTGGTGGGCGACTCGGGGCTCTCCGTTTCGGTGGGCGAGGCCTTCTCGCTCGGCCCGAAGGAGGTGTAGTAGCCGGCGGCGGGCAGCGCCAGGCTCGGCAGGGTGACCTCGCCGGTCTTGCTGAAGTCGAAGACGATGTCCTTGAAGTCGCCGTCGTTCTTGCTCTCGGAGCCGCCCTTGAAGACGGCGGACGGGTTCCCCTCGCCGCCGAGCAGCACGGAGCCGTGGGCGGGCAGCTTGATCGGGCCGGACAGTTCGGCGTCCAGGGAGCCGACCTTCACCGACTCCAGGGTCTGCTCGTCGTCGCCGTTGTTGAAGATCTTGGCCGTGACCGAGGAGTTGCCGTCGGAGGTGGCCTGGGTGAGCACCACGGCGTTCTGGATCTCGATGTCGCCGACGCTGGTCGCGGCGTTGTCCGGCCTGACGCGCAGCGTCTCCGCGTGGTTCCCGGCGGCGCAGGCGGCGAGCGGGAAGAGCGAGAGGGTGAGGGCGGCGGCGAGGGCGCCGCGTCGAAGGCTGCTGCTCACGGCGGCGGCATCTCCTTGGGCGGGGTAGCGGAGTACGGAGGTACAGAGGTGCGGACGTACGGGACTTACGGCTTACCTGGTGCTGGATTAGGTTACCGAGCCCCTTCGGCCCGCCCGCACCGGCCCACCCCCCGCCGGGCCGGGTCTTCACCCGCCCGGGTGTCCCGCCCGGTGTCCCCGGAGGCGTCCGCGCGCCCCGGGGGCGTTCCTGCGGGGTCCTGCGGCGTTCCCGCGGGGCCTGGGCGGGGTATCCGGACGAACGGGCATGACCACGGCGGAATCCATTCCGGGATTCCTCCGAACGATTCTCGCCACACCGGCAAGATCCATTTCTTGTTCATCCCGCGGACGGAAATCCGGCGCGGTGTGAAAATGGATCGCGGCAAGCCCGTGGCGGCCGAACGGAGTAGCGACCGACCCCCCGCAAGAGAGCGACAAATCGGGATGTTCCTCCTGTCTTCCCGGTCGTCCGCGGGGTGTGACGGGGGTGTTTCAGGGCCCCTCGGCACCCGCTCCGACCTGCGAATTCCGCCCTCCGCTCCCCCCTCGCAGCACGTTCCGGTCACACTTGTCAAGCCCCGAGATATGCCCTGACCTGCGAAAACGTCATTCAGAACCAGCCGTCCCCGTGTTACCCTGGATAGCCACGGAAGGGGTACCTGTCACATGACGTTCAAGGTTGGCGACACCGTGGTCTATCCCCATCACGGGGCCGCGCTGATCGAGGCCATCGAAACTCGCCAGATCAAAGGCGTGGACAAGACCTACTTGGTGCTCAAGGTCGCCCAGGGCGACTTGACGGTACGCGTGCCCGCGGACAATGCGGAGTTCGTCGGCGTGCGCGACGTGGTCGGTCAGGAAGGGCTGGACCGGGTCTTCGAGGTGCTGCGCGCACCGTACACCGAGGAGCCCACCAACTGGTCCCGCCGCTACAAGGCAAATCTGGAGAAGCTCGCCTCCGGCGACGTCATCAAGGTCGCGGAAGTCGTGCGCGACCTGTGGCGCCGCGAGCGGGAGCGCGGGCTGTCGGCCGGGGAGAAGCGCATGCTCGCCAAGGCCCGCCAGATCCTGGTCAGTGAGCTCGCGCTCGCGGAGAACACCAACGAGGACAAGGCCGAGACCCTCCTTGACGAGGTTCTCGCGTCCTGACGCGGAATTCCGCCGTAGTGCCCGGTGCGTCTCGCACGCCGGGCACTGCGGCATGCCGGGGTGCCGTCACGGTGGCCTGTCACTTCGACGACGCCGAGGGCCCCCTCGTCTTCGTATCCGCGTCGTCTCCCCCTGCATACTGGTAGCCGGGCCCGGGCAGCCGGCCCTGTCGGTGTCACGGAAGGGTCCGACAGGGGCTGCGCGCCCGGCACGTTGAGGCGATACCCATTTCGGCCAAGGACACAAACCTGACTACCGCGGCAGTCATTCCCGCCGCCGGACGCGGAGTCCGGCTCGGCCCCGGTGCGCCCAAGGCGCTGCGCACCCTGGGCGGCGTTCCCATCCTCGTGCACGCGGTGCGTGCCATGATCCGCGTCCGCGCGGTGGCACTGGTCGTCGTGGTGGCGCCCCCCGACGGCGTCGCCGAGGTCAGGGCGCTGCTCGGCAGCCACGGCCTGCCCGAGGCGAAGGACATAAAGGTCGTCGCCGGCGGCGAGAGCCGGCAGGAATCGGTACGGCTCGGCCTCGCCGCGCTGCCGGACGAGGTCGACGTGGTGCTCGTCCATGACGCCGCCCGCCCCCTGGTGCCGGTCGACCTGGTCGAGGCCGTCGCCGCCGCCGTGCGCGAGGGCGCTCCGGCCGTCGTGCCGGGGCTGCCGCTCGCCGACACGGTCAAGGAGATCGACCCGGCCACCGACGCCGTCGTCGGTACCCCGGACCGCTCGCTGCTGCGCGCCGTCCAGACCCCCCAGGGCTTCGACCGGGCGACCCTGCTCAAGGCGCACGCCGCGGTCACCGGCGCCGTCACGGACGACGCGAGCATGGTGGAGCAGCTCGGCGTGCCGGTGTCGGTCGTGCCGGGCCACGAGGAGGCCTTCAAGGTCACCCGCCCGCTGGACCTCGTCCTCGCCGAGGCCGTGCTCGCCCGCAGGAGGGCCGCCGATGACTACTGAGCCGACCGCCGACACCCGGGCCCCGCACATGCCGGTGCTGCCCCAGGTGGGTATCGGCACCGACATCCACGCCTTCGAGGAGGGCCGCGACCTGTGGGTCGCCGGCCTGCTCTGGGAGGGCGAGGGGGACGGCCTGGCCGGGCACTCCGACGCCGACGTCGTCGCGCACGCCGCCTGCAACGCGCTGTTCTCCGCCGCCGGCATGGGCGACCTCGGCGCCCACTTCGGCACCGGCCGCCCGCAGTGGTCGGGGGCCTCCGGTGTGACCTTGCTCACGGAGGCGGCTCGGATCGTCCGGGAGGCGGGTTACGACATCGGCAATGTGGCCGTCCAGGTCATCGGCCCGCGGCCCAAGATCGGCAAGCGGCGTGAGGAGGCCCAGAAGATCCTCTCCTCCGCGGTGGGCGCCCCGGTGGCGGTCTCCGGCGCAACGACCGACGGCCTGGGCTTCACCGGGCGCGGCGAGGGACTGGCGGCCGTGGCGACCGCGCTGGTGGTCCGCCGCACGAAGTGACCGGTGGCGCACGGCACTTGACCGCGCGTCCGCAGAGCCGCGCATTCCGCCGTACGGGTGAAGCGCGGGCCCCCCGGCCGCCCCGGCGGCCGGTGCCACGGGGGCGCGCAGGTCACGACACCGTGAAACCGGCCCGGAACGGACGGCGCACACACCCGGGGCCACTAGGCTTGATGCGTGACTATTCGCCTGTACGACACCGACGCGCGCCAGGTCCGTGACTTCACCCCGCTCCGGCCGGGCTGCGTCTCGATCTACCTGTGCGGCGCGACCGTGCAGGCAGCGCCGCACATCGGGCACATCAGGTCCGGCCTGAACTTCGACATCATGCGCCGCTGGTTCGCCTACCGCGGCTACGACGTGACGTTCGTCCGCAACGTCACCGACATCGACGACAAGATCATCGCCAAGTCCGGCGAGCAGGGCCGCCCCTGGTGGGCGATCGGCTACGAGAACGAGCGGGCCTTCAACGACGGCTACGACGCGCTCGGCTGCCTGCCGCCCACCTACGAGCCGCGCGCCACCGGCCACGTGCCCGAGATGATCGAGATGATGCGCGGCCTCATCGAGCGCGGCCACGCCTACGAGTCCGAGGGCAACGTCTACTTCGACGTCCACTCCTTCCCGGACTACCTGCAGCTGTCCAACCAGGAGCTCGGCAACCTGCGCCAGCCGGAGAGCGAGGGCGAGACCGGAAAGCGCGACCCGCGCGACTTCGCGATGTGGAAGGCCGCCAAGCCCGGCGAGCCGTCCTGGGAGACCCCGTGGGGCCGCGGCCGCCCCGGCTGGCACCTGGAGTGCTCCGCGATGGCCCACAAGTACCTGGGCGCCGCCTTCGACATCCACGGCGGCGGCATCGACCTGATCTTCCCGCACCACGAGAACGAGATCGCCCAGGCCAAGGCCTTCGGCGACGAGTTCGCGCGGTACTGGGTGCACAACGCCTGGGTCACGATGAGCGGCGAGAAGATGAGCAAGTCGCTCGGCAACTCGGTCCTCGTGGCCGAGATGACCAAGCGCTGGCGGCCCATCGTGCTGCGCTACTACCTCGGCACCCCGCACTACCGCTCGATGATCGAGTACAGCGAGGAGTCGCTGCGGGAGGCCGAGTCGGCGTTCTCGCGCATCGAGGGCTTCGTGCAGCGGGTCGTCGAGATGGCCGGCCCGGTCGAGCCGGCCGCCGAGGTGCCGCCCGCCTTCGCCGAGGCGATGGACGACGACATGGGCGTCCCCCAGGCGCTGGCGATCGTCCACACCACCGTCCGGCAGGGCAACTCGGCGCTCACCGCCGACGACAAGGACAGCGCCGTCGCCCGCCTCGCCGAGGTGCGCGCGATGCTCGGCGTCCTGGGCCTTGACCCGCTGGACCCGCACTGGGCCGGCGACGGCAGCGGCGAGGACCTGCACGGGGTGGTGGACTCCCTCGTCCGGCTGGTGCTGGAGCAGCGGGAGTCGGCCCGCGGCCGCAAGGACTACGCGACCGCCGACGCCATCCGCGACCGGCTCCAGCAGTCCGGGCTGGAGATCGAGGACACCTCCTCGGGCCCGCGCTGGACGCTCGGCTCCCGGTAGCCCGGCGCCCGCGTCATCATTGACACGTACGTACGTTCACGCAGTAGCAGCAACAGCAGCAGGAAACAGGTGACCCATGGCCGGCAACAGCCAGCGCAGGAACCGCCGCACGTCCAACAAGAAGGGCGCGACGGTGGGTAGCGGCGGGCAGCGGCGCAGGGCCCTGGAGGGAAAGGGCCCCACCCCGCCCGCGGAGGCGCGCAAGGGGCACGCCAAGCAGCGGGCCGCCAACGCCCGGGCGCGGCGCACCGCGTCCACGCAGTCGCGCCGTCCCTCGGGCCGGGGCGCCAAGTCGACCGCCGAGCTGGTGGCCGGGCGCAACCCCGTGGTCGAGGCGCTGCGCGCCGACATCCCGGCGTCGGCCGTCTACGTCCAGCAGTTCATCGACAACGACGAGCGCGTGCGCGAGGCGATCAAGCTCGCCACCGACCGCGGCATCCCGCTCATGGAGGCCCCGCGGCCCGAGCTGGACCGCATCACCAACGGGCTCAACCACCAGGGCCTGGTGCTGCAGATCCCGCCCTACGAGTACGCCCACCCCGAGGACCTCGCCGCCGAGGCCTCCGACGCGGGCGAGGACCCGCTGATCGTCGCGCTCGACGGGGTCACCGACCCGCGCAACCTCGGCGCCGTCGTCCGTTCCGTCGCCGCCTTCGGGGGCCACGGGGTCGTCGTGCCCGAGCGCCGCGCCGCCGGGATGACCGCGGGCGCCTGGAAGACCTCGGCCGGCACCGCCGCCCAGGTCCAGGTGGCCCGTGCCACCAACCTCACCCGGACGCTGGAGGCCTACCAGAAGGCGGGGCTGACGGTCGTCGGCCTGGCCGCCGACGGCGAGGTGGAACTGCACGACCTCGAGGCGCTGGCCGGACCGGTCGTCATCGTGGCGGGCTCGGAGGGCAAGGGCCTGTCCCGGCTCGTCGGCGAGACCTGCGATCTGCGGGTGCGCATCCCGATGCCGGGCGGCGCGGAATCGCTGAACGCCGGTGTCGCCGCAGGCATCGTGCTCTACGAGGCGTCGCGCCGCCGGGCCTGACCGCGCCCGCAGCCCGGGGAACGGGCAGGCGCCCCCGCGTGCGCATGGGCACACGCCCCCGCGCGCATCGGGCGGGGAACCCCTGGTTGACGGGCCTCGGACACAACGGGGCCCGTCACACAGTGTCCTTATCGGGTGTCACTCGGTTAGATGAGTGTGGACACCAGAACACCCCGCACTCCTCCGGGGGGACGGTCGTCGTCGATCACCGACGAGCCTGTTCTCAACATGCTCAAAGTCTCCTCCGACCCGGCCCAGGTCATCGTCAACCACGCCAGCTTCCGCGTGCAGCTCGGCGCTACGTCGGGCCGAGCCCTGACGAGGACCCAGCGCGTCCCCGTCATCCCGACGTCCGTCCGCCCCTCCGCCGCCGCGCGGCGGCGCGGCGCGCCCCTGGTGTGGTCCGGGCGCAGCGAACCCGGCGACGCCGCCGCCACCCAGCTGCTCGCCGCGGTGCGGCACGGTCAGACGGACGGCCCCGACCTCGGCGCCGCGACCCAGGTGCTGCCGCGGATCGAGGAGCCGCCGCAGCCCGTCGTCGGCCCGCCCCGCCGGCCGCCCGCGCCCGGCGAGATGCTCGGCGGCCCCCGCCCCGCGCGCGGCGCCTACGGCGGCCGCCGCGATCCCGAGGACACCGACGAGTTCGCGTACACCGCGCCTCGCACCGCCCCCGTCGGCGACGACCCGGACGCCGACCCGTACGAGGGGCCGAACGAGGAGTACGGCCGCGGCCGCAACCGGGAGCGGGCCGATCCCATCCGGCACGCCTACTACCCCGGGCGTCGGATGAACCTCGGCATCGTGCTGCTGCCGCTGCGCATCTTCCTCGGCTTCATCTCCATCTACGCCGGCATGGGCAAGCTCTGCGACCCCGTCTACTTCGACGGCGGCAAGCGCGGTTCGATGGTCACCTGGCTCGGCTCGCTCCACCCGTGGGGTCTGGCGGAGCCGCTGCGCGACCTTGCCCTCGCGCACCCCATCGGCGCCGGGCTGACCGTCGCCTTCCTGCAGGTCATCGCCGGTGTGCTGACGGTCTTCGGGCTCTGGCAGCGGTTCGCGGCGTCGATCGGCGCCCTGCTGTCGGCGGCGCTGCTGGTGACCGTGAGCTGGCGCACCCACCCGGTGTACGACACGCCCGACATCATCCTGCTCGCTGCCTGGAGCCCCCTGGTCATCGCGGGAGCGCCGGTCTACTCCGCCGACGGACGGCTGGCGAGCGAGGCCTGGCGCAAGCTCGGCCCGCGCGCGCCGCTCGGGGAGTTGCGGCGCCGGGTACTGCGCCGCGGCGCGGTGCTGGCCACGGTGCTGACCGGCATCTCGCTCGTGGTCGGCGCCACCCTCGGTACCGCCGTGCGCTCCACCACCCCGCGGTCCCAGCTTCCCGCCCCGACCGATCTGCCCACCAACAACCTGGAGGGCTCGCCGCTGCCCGAGGCGCCCGGCAAGAAGTCCGCCCGGCCCACCACGGCTCCCTCGGCGGGCCGTTCCGGCAGTCCCTCGTCCTCTCCCTCGGCATCGCCGTCGGCCCCGGGGGCGACGTCCTCGGCGCCGAACGCCAGGCAGTCGCGTCCCGGCTCCTCCTCGTCCCGCAGTGGCACCGGGACCGGGGCGGGCACCGGCACCGGCGGAGCAGGCGGCACCGGCGGGGGAACGGGCGGACAGCCCGTGCAGACCGTGCCGTCCGCCCCCTCCCGCCCCACACTGCCCAGCGACCCGCCCCCCCAGGGCGGCGGCAACGGCGGTGGCGGAAACGGCGGCGGTTCCTCCGAGACCGGCGGCGCGCTCGGCGGGCTGCTGGGCAGCGGAGAGACCTCCGGCTGGCTGCTCGGCGCCCCGGAGCGGGGCGGTCCGGGGAAGGTCATGTAACGCCCGTACCGCGCACGGGAAGAGGCGGCCGGAGGATTCCTTCCTCCGGCCGCCTCTTCCTGTCCGTTCCGTCACACGTCGTCTCGGCCCTGTGGCGGCCGCTGTGCGCCTTCGCGGCCCGGCGGGTGCCCAGGGGGCCCGGGGGTGGGGCGGAGGCCGGCGGCCCGCGGTGGGTCGCGCTCAGGACCGGGAGGCGAGTTCCTTCGCGGCCTCGGAGAGGTCCTTGGCGGTGTCGATGGCCCGCCAGTACGCGCCCTGGGGCAGCGGGAAGCCCGCGAGCCGCCGCTCCCGGGCGAGTCGGGGGAACGTCGTGCGCTCGTGGTCGCCGCGTTCCGGGAGCAGCCCGGTGAACTCGGGGGAGAAGACGTAGACGCCCGCGTTGACGAGGAAGGGCGAGAGCGGGGCCTCGACGAAGTCCAGTACATGGCCGAACTCGTCGGTCTCCACGGCTCCCCACGGGATGCGGGGACGGGCCAGCGCCAGCGTGGCGACCGCGGCCCGCTCGACGTGGAAGGCGGCCATCTCCCGCAGGGAGAACCGCGTCCAGATGTCGCCGTTGGTGGCGTACCAGGCCTCCTGCGGCCGGGGCAGGCGGGCGGCGGCGTACCTCAAGCCGCCACCGCGGCCCAGCGGTTCATGCTCGACGACCGTGGTGACCCGCAGCGGCAGATCGGCCGCCGCGCCGTCGAGCCACTCCTGGAGGACCTCAGCGAGATGGCCGCACGAGATCACGGCGTCGGTGACGCCCTCGGCGGCCAGCCAGGCGAGTTGATGGCCGATGATCGGGATCCCGGTCCCGGGGATCTCGATCATCGGCTTGGGGCGGGTGTCGGTGTAGGGCCTCAGGCGGGACCCCTGTCCTCCGGCGAGGAGGACGGCCTGGGTCACCGTCTGGGAGGGCGCGGGCGTGCCGGTCATGGGCGCACCCTACGCGACCCGCGCGACGGGTCATCCGACCGAGGCCACGCCTGTCGCGAAGGCGGTGTCGCAGACCGGCCGGGACCACGCCTGCGCGCGGTGCACCGAACCGTACTTGGCGACCGCGGCGCGCCCCAGGGACCGGGCGATCGAGCCGCAGTACTGCGCCAGCGAGGGCCGCTCCGCCATCTCCCGCTGCAGATGCGTCAGGGCGATGCCGGGGTTCTTCTCCCGCAGTTCGCCCAGCAGCTTGCGACGGAGCACCTCCTGCGGGGCCGACCTCTCGGACGCCGCCTTCTTCTGGTGCGAGGCGGTGAGGACCTGGGCCTCGGACGCCGAAGTGGCCCACGGGACGCGGGTGACGGCGAGGGTGCCGGAGAGCACGAGGACGACGGGGAGGACGAGAGCGAGTGACTTGCCGATGTGGCGGGCTACCTGGTTCACGGCAGTGATGGTAGCGAGGAGTGATGATTTGGCGACATTTAGCCACTCTGATGAGTGATAGGTGCCTCTTGATCTCGTGCGGCCGCATTGACGAACATGGTCGAAACACTGTCGTATGACC
>NZ_JBYIQP010000069.1:0-36931 GCF_057707665.1 Actinacidiphila sp. bgisy167
GGGCCGCCGCCCCGGCGGCCGATCAGGCGGGGCGGCCGGTCCGCCGCCCGTCCGGAACGGGTCGCAGCGCCGGCATGCGCTCCACGAGCCGCAGGAACGTCTCCGACGCGCGGAGGAGGTCGTCGGCCTCGCGGGCGCCGGCCGCGCCCTGGATACCGGCCTCTGCGCGGGCGCGCCGACCGGCCCCCGCTTCGAACAGAGCGCTCCACTCGGCCAGTTCGGGCGCGACCTCGGGGAGGACCTCCCACGCGCTGCGTATCCGCTGGCGGCCCCGCCTGGTGCCTTCCGGGCGGCCGCGCACCGCGAGGACGGCCGCCGCGGTACGCAGCGCGGCCAAGTGGGCGGTGACGAAACGGTCGTTGGCGCTCTCCAGGACAGCCGCCTCCTCAAGGCCCCGCCGGGCCTGGGCGAACAGGTCGAGGGCGGCCGCGGGGGCGGTGGTCCTGCGCGGAACGGGGTGGACGTCGGCGGCGCTGCCGCTGAGGCCTGGCGCGGTCATCGCATACCTCCTGTCTGGGACGTGTCCGACACTTCCCTGCCTTCCTCACTCATCGTGAAGCACACCACTGACAATCGCTGTGACCTGCACACTTTGGCCGCGGGCCACCGACGGCGCCCGGAATTCGCGGTCCGACGACCCCGTCGGGTACCTTTTTTGCACTGACCGGTCAGTTCAGGAAAGGGGCGCCCCCTGTGAGCACCCGGGCGTCAGGAGGCGCAGCAGGGGCCGACGTGCGCCGCGGACGCCGCGTGCGCCTGGCGGAGCGATTCCCTGACGGGAGCGCAGGCACGGCATACCCTCCAGCCCCGCCCCGCAGAGACTTCGTCTCCTCCCGCCCGCAGAGCGGGCGATCCACGAAGGGAACCCGATGAACAGCGCACGACGGCGGGCCACCCGGCAAAGGCTCTTCGCGGCCGCGGTCACGCTCATCGCCGAGCAGGGTTTCTCCGCCACCACGGTCGACGAGATCGCCGAGCGGGCCGGGGTGGCCAAGGGGACCGTCTACTACAACTTCGGCAGCAAGAACGAACTCTTCGAAGAGCTGCTACGGCACGGGGCCGGTTTGCTGACGGCCTCCCTGCGGGAGGCCGGCGCGGAGGTCGTGGCGCGCGGTGGCGGCCACGTGGACGCCGTCGACGCGATGACCCGGGCGGGTCTCGCCTGCATCGCCGCATACCCGTCCTTCACGCGGCTGTACGTGGCCGAGCTGTGGCGGACCAACCGTCCCTGGCAGGGCACGCTCATGGTGCTGCGCAAGGAGGCGGTCGCGGTTGTGGAGCAGGCACTGGACGACGCGGTGGCGGCGGGCGAACTCTCGGAGGAGACCGATGTGCCGCTCACGGCGGCCGCCCTGTTCGGGATGGTGCTCGTCGCGGCGCTGGACTGGTTGTCCTTCCAGCCCGAGCGTTCGATCGACGACGTGCACGCTGCCCTGTCGCGGCTCCTGCGGGGACGCCTCGCGGGGGACGCCCGCGCCTGAGCCCCGTGCGACGGCACGCCGCCCGGAGCGGCCCGATCCCCCGTCGGGCCGTTCCAGGACGGCACCCCCCGCGCACCGGCCGGGCGCCGCGCCGTTCCGCCGCCCCGTGTCGGCGGTGCCGGCGCCGTGCCCTTCCGTTGCCTCCACCTTGGCCTGCGGGCCGGTCCGGCCTCATCCGCGCGGATACTCAATCCGGGTCCTGAGTACGGATACTCACTGCCTGAGCCGCGGCGCTCCAATGAGGCGGCGCCGCCCGGGGTTTGGGTAGCATCACGGCCCATGTCGGTACTTCCGCTCGTGTTCACCAGCGGCTGGGCGAGTGGGATCAACGCCTACGCCGTGGTCTTCCTCCTGGGCCTGATGGGCGCCACGGGTCTCAGCGACGACATTCCGCCGGCTCTGGAGCGCCCCGACGTCCTGATCGTCGCGGGCGTCCTGTTCCTGTGCGAGGCGGTGGCGGACAAGATCCCCTATGTGGACAGCACATGGGACGCCGTCCACACGGCGATCCGGCCCGTCGCCGGAGGCGTGGTGGCGGCCCTGCTGGCCGGTCAGGACGGTTCGCTGCCGCAACTGGCGGCGGGCGCGGTCGGCGCGACCACGGCGCTGGTGAGCCATCTGGTGAAGGCCGGACTGCGGTTGGGCGTCAACACCTCGCCGGAGCCCGCGAGCAACATCGTGATCAGCCTGGCCGAGGACGCCGGCGTCGCCTCGATCATCGCCTTCGCGGTCTTCCACCCGGTGGCCGCGGCGAGCATCGCAGCCGCACTGCTGGTGGTGGGCATCGCCCTGGTGTTCTTCGTACAGTCGCGGATCCGCCGCGCCTGGCAGCGCTGGAGGGCCTGGAGGGAACGCCGCAGGCCGGGTCGCGGCGTTGTCGGCGGCTGGGGTTAAAGTCCCCTTCATGGCACGGATTGCGGTGATCGGCGCCGGGATGGGCGCCATGGCTGCCGCCGCCCGGCTCGCTACGGGCGGGCACCGGGTGGCGGTGTACGAACGAACCGGCACCCACGGAGGTGCGGTGCGGCGCCTGGAGCGGGCGGGTTTCGGGTTCGACACCGGCCCCGGTCTGCTGCACCTGCCCGCGGTCTACCGCGACCTGTTCGTCAAGACCGGCCGGGAGAGCCTGGAGGAGAGCGTCGCCCTCCGCCAGGTCGACCCGGCGAGCCGCCATGTCTTCGCCGACGGCACCTCCGTGTCGCTGCCCAACGCGTCGCGCGGCGGGGTGGTCGCGGCCCTCGACGAGGCCCTCGGCAGCGGCGCGGGCGAGCGCTGGAGCGAGTTGCTGGTGCGGGCCCGGGAGGTATGGGACGCCACGCGCCGGCCGCTGCTGGAGGACGCGCTCGCGCGCGACGCCTCCCCGCTCGGCCGCGATCCGTATCCGGCGCCTCCCGTACGCCGAGGCCTCCTCCGGCGCGGCGCGGCACCCGCCTTGGCCGACGTGGCCCGCCGCGAGCTGGCCGATCCGCGACTCGCCGCGCTGCTCGGCTCCTACCCCTTGGCGTACGGTTTCGACCCGCGCACCGTGCCCGCGAGCGCCGCGGTGCTGCCGTACATGGAGCAGACCTTCGGCAGCTGGTATGTGCGCGGGGGCATGCGGGCACTGGCCGACGCCGTGCAGGAGCGGTGCGTGGCACGGAGAGTGGAGTTCCACTTCGGGACCGTGGTGGCGGGGATCGTGGTGAAGGACGGCCGCGCGGCCGGCCTCGAACTCGCCGACGGTACAAGGGTCGACGCCGACACCGTGGTCGCCGGGGTGGCTCCCTGGCTGCTCCCCCCGTTGCTGTCGGACGGCTCCGGCGACACCTGGCCGGCCGCCCGGGTGTGGGACGGCCTCGGCCCCGGCCCCCGCTGCGAGGGCCCCGCACGCCTGACGGTCTGCCTGGCGCTGCGCGGTGCGCGGCCCGCGGACGCGGCGCACCGTACGGTCGTCCACACCGAGGACCTCGAGGCCGAGGCGGCGGCGCTGGCGCGCGGCGAGTTGTACGACCGCCCGACGGTCACGGTGCTGCGCCCCGACGACGACACGCTGCGGCCCGACGACGCCTCGGAGTCGGTCACGCTCGGCGTCACGGTCCCCCCGCACGGCTCCTCGGGAGTGGACTGGCGGGCGCCGGGCCTGGCCGAGCGCGCCGCGGACGCGGTGCAGGCGGCCGCTGCGGCGGTACTGCCGGACCTGCCGGAACGCCTGCTGTGGCGGGCCGTGCACACGCCCGCCGACACCGAGGAGGAGACCGGCACTCCGGGCGGACGACTCCCCCGCCCCGCCCTCGCCGGCGCGCAGGGAGCGCACCTGCACCCCGGCAACCGGCTGCTCGTCCCGGGTCTGTACCAGGTGGGCGGTTGGTCCCACCCCGGCGGCGGCCTCGCCCACACGGGCATGTCCGGCGCCATCGCCGCCGACCACATAGCGGGCGGCCCGGGCGGCAGCCGCTGAGACCGCCCCTGCCCGCGAGGCACCGGTGAACACCCCTCCCCGCCGAGGAGGTTGAGGTGCCGACGGCCGGCCGGACGTCCGGCCGGAGCGGGCCCGTCGTCGCCGACGGGCCCGCGACCCAGTCGCTAGTTGTACCGGTAGGGGTCGTACGGGTCGTACTGCCCCTGCCCCTGCCCCTGCTGGTCGTAGGAACCCTGCTGCGGGATGTAGGGCTGCTGCTCCCCACCCTGCTGCGGCACCCACACGCCGCCCGCCGGGGTGTCGTAGCCGTACTGCTGCTGAGGGGCGCCCTGGCCCTGGTTCTGGCCCTGGTTCTGGCCCTGATAGGGGTCCTGGTAGCCACCGTAGGCCGCCTGCTGCTCCCAGCCACCGGTCTGCTGCTGCCCGTAGGCCTCGTACGAGGCGGCGGCGGGCTGCTGTTGCTGCTGACCGCCGTTCCAGTCGCCGTAGCCGGTGGTGGCCTCGTAGCCCTGGTAACCGGCGCCCGCGCCGGCGTACGGGTCCTGGGCGTAGGAGGGCTGGGCCTGGTTCGGCTGCCCGCCGTACATCGGGTACTCGCCGCTGTCCTCGTGCATCGGCATCGGCTGGTAGACCTGCGTGGAGTCCATGCCGGCAGGCGCCGCGGCGGCAGGGCCGGCGGCGGTGTGGGCGGCCTGGGCATCGTAGGGCTGCCCGGCACCCGCACCGGCGGGGGCCTCGACGCCGGGCTCCTCGTACGGGGGCGCCACGCCGTCGGCGGGCGCCTCCTCGTGCTGCGCGTCCCGGCCGCGGCGACCGGCGCCCCGACGCGGCTGCGGTGCCGCGTCATCGTCGTCGTCCTCGCCGTCACCATGGCCCTTGGGCGCCTTGAGCGCCCAGCCCTCGACGAAGCCGCGGCGGTAGGAGAGGGTGACGAAGGTCTGGCCGACGCCGAAGGCGATGGCTCCCGCCGCGATGACGAGGATCGAGGGCAGGGTGACGCCCAGGACGACGCCGAGGAATCCCGCGAAGGCCAGCAGCCGCCATCTCAACCGCGCCTTGTACTGCAGGAGCACTTCACCGAGCAGCCACAGCGCGACCACCCCGAAGGCGATGTAGAGCACTGCGTAGGCCATGCGCGCACTTCCTCACCATTCACCGTCGTCGGCCAACCAGGGCGGCTGTTCCGCCCTTACGACCTCTGGTGCAGTCCCAGATTCTCGTAGATCTCCAACGACGCCGTGGAGTGATTAAGGGTAATGAAGTGCAGCCCCGGGATGTCCTCGGCCATCAGCCGCCGACACATCTCGGTCGCGTACTCGACCCCGATCGCCCGCACCGCGGCCGGATCGTCGTTGACCGCGAGGATACGGTCCGCAAGCTCTTGCGGGAAAGGCGCGTTGCCGAGCTGGGCGAAGCGCTCGATCTGCCGCACGTTCGTGACCGGCATGATCTCGGGGATGATCGGGGTCTCGCAGCCGGCCTTCTCGACCCGGTCACGCAAGCGCAGGTAGTCCTCGGGGTTGAAGAACATCTGGGTGATGGCGTAGTCCGCGCCCGCCCGGCACTTCTCGACGAAGTGACGCGTATCACTTTCCCAGTCGGTCGAGCGGGGGTGCATCTCGGTGAAGGCGGCCACGCCCACGCAGAAATCGCCCGACTCCTTGATGAGCCGCACGAGTTCGTAGGCGTAGTCGACACCTTCCGGGTGCCGCTGCCACTCCCCCATGGGGTCGCCGGGCGGGTCGCCGCGCAGCGCGAGCATGTTGCGGATGCCGGCGTCCGCGTACTGGCCGATGATGTTCCGCAGCTCGGCGACGGAGTGGTTGACCGCGGTCAGATGCGCCACCGGGGTCAGGGTGGTGTCGGAGGCGATGCGTTCGGTCGCCCGGACGGTGCCCTCGCGCGACGTGCCGCCGGCGCCATAGGTGACGGAGACGAAGGTCGGGCCCACCGCCTCGATGCGGCGGATCGCGTTCCACAGGGTCCGCTCGCCCTTCTCGGTCCTCGGCGCCATGAACTCGAAGGAGTACGAGCGCTCGCCGGAGGCCAGCAGCTCACGGATGGTGACCGCGTGATCGGTTCTGGTGGAGGCGGTTCCGAGGGCCATGCGCCTCAGGCTAGTGGCGCGGGGTCCGGCGCCCCAACAGCGGCGCCCAAACGTCCATTCCTTGGACAGTCCGCGCTCGCGACGCGGGACGGATCCCCGGCCGCCCCCGTGCCCTGCGCACCGCGACCCCAGCGCGCCGCCGTACGGCCCTCTCACGCCCCCGTACGGCCCGCGTGAGCCCCCGCCCCGGCCGCGGGCTCAGTCGTCGTAGGAGCGCACCCGCTTGGCGAGCTCGGCCGCCGCGGCGCCCGGGTCGTCCGCCTCGGTCACGGCGCGGACGACCACGATGCGGCGGGCCCCGGCGTCGAGCACCTGCTCCACGGTGGACAGGTCGATGCCGCCGATCGCGAACCACGGGCGGTCCGTCCCCAGGCCCGCCGTGTAGCGGACCAGGCCGAGGCCGGGGGCGGGTCGGCCGGGCTTGGTGGGGGTGGGCCAGACCGGCCCGGTGCAGAAGTAGTCCGCACCGGGCTCCACGGCGGCAGCGGCCGCCTCGGCCTCGGAGTGGCAGGACCGCCCGATGACCACTTCCTCGCCGAGGATCGCGCGGGCGGCCGGCACCGGCAGGTCGCCCTGGCCCAGGTGCAGGACGTCCGCCCCCGCGGCGTGCGCGACGTCGGCGCGGTCGTTCACCGCGAGCAGCCTTCCGTGCCGTCGGCACTCCTCCGCGAGCACCGCCAGGTACTCCAGCTCCTCGCGGGCCTCCAAGGCCTTGTCGCGCAGCTGGATGACGTCCACCCCGGACGCCAGCACGGCGTCCGCGAACGCCGCGAACTCCGCCAGGCCCCCATGGCGCTTGCGCGCGTCGGTGCACAGGTAGAGCCGGGCGCCGGCGAGCCGGGCCCGGCTGCTGCCGGGCGCGCCGGCAGAACTGCTGCTCGTGCTGGTGCTCACGGGCGTGCTCATGCGAGCGGTCCCCCTCGGGTGGCTGCTGTGGGTACGGCGGGTCGGGCGTCAGACGGCGAGCGCCTGGGCGCGGCGCTTCACCTCGGTGCCGCGGTTGTCACGCAGCGCCTGGACGGGGGTGCCGGGCAGGCTCTCGTCCGGGGTGAACAGCCACTCCAGTGCCTCCGCGTCGCTGAACCCGTCGTCCTTGAGCAGGGTGAGGGTGCCCGCGAGGCCCTTCACGATCTTGCCCTCGCCGATGAAGTCGGCGGGGATCATCAGCACCCGGTTCTCACCGCGCCGCACGGCGATGAGCTGGCCTTCCTTGATGAGCTGGCGGACCCGGGTCACCTCCACGCCGAGGCGCTCGGCGACGTCGGGGACGTACAGCCAGGAGGGAACGAGGGAGTCAATCTTTGCGTCGATCTCGGTCACAGGACAAGCGTGCCATCCCGGACCGACACGATGGAACCGCTCGGCCCACCCGTTGCTCCGTCCTGACGCGTACGCCGCGCCCCTGAGGCCCGTGGACGCGGTCCGCGCGGTCCGCAGGCCCCCTGCCCCGGGCCGCGGGTCGACCGCGGGTCAGACGACCGCGGCCCGGAGCTGCACCGCCGGGTCGGCCGCCAAAGCCTCGTCGACGCGGGCGCCGCGGGCGATGAGCTTGCGGGCCTGGGCCAGGTCACGGGGCCGCCCGACGGCGAACAGCGCGACCAGCCGGCCCTCGCGCAGCCACAGCACCGACCAGGCGGGGCCGTCCGGGTCGCCGCGCAGCAGCATGGGATCGGCGTCCCCGTGGTGTCCGGCGTACTGCACGAAACGCCCGAACTGCTCCGACCAGAAATAGGGGACGGGATCATAGGTCTCGTCGCCGCCCAGGATGTTCGCTGCCGCGGTGCGCGGCCCCTGCACCGCGTTGTCCCAGTGGTGGATCAGCAGCCGTTCCCCGTACCGGGCCGACGGGAAGGACGCGCAGTCCCCGACGGCGTACACGTCCGGCGCCGAGGTGCGCAGCCGGTCGTCGGCGAGGACCGAGCGGTCCGGCCCCAGCGCGACGCCGGAACCGGCCAGCCACCCGGTGGCGGGCCGCGCGCCGATCCCGACGACGACCGCCTCGGCGTCGAGCACGGTGCCGTCGGTGAGGCGTACGGCTCCCGCCTCGACGGAGGAGACGACCGCGCCGGTGCGCAGCTCGACGCCCTCCTCCGCGTACCAGCCGCGCATCCGTTCGGCGATGTGCGCGGGCAGCACCCCGGCGAGCGGCCGGTCGGCGGCCTCGACGACGGTCACCTCGCACCCCGCGTGGCGTGCCGCGGTGGCGAACTCGGCGCCGATCCAGCCCGCGCCGACCACCACGACCCGGTTCCGGTTCTCCAGCACCGGGCGCAGCGCGGTGGCGTCGTCCAGGGTGCGCAGCACATGGACGCCGGGCGTGCCCTCGCTGCCGGGCAGCATGACCGGCTCGGCACCGCTGGCCAGGACGAGCTTGTCGTACGCGACCGGGCCGCCGTCGGTCCGGACCTGCCGCTCTTCGGGGCGCAGGGCGACGGCCTGCCGGCCGAGCAGCAGTTCGACGCCGATGCCGGCGAAGTCCACGTCGAGTGCCGGGCCCTCCTCGGCGCCGAAGAGCACGCCCTTGGACAGCGGCGGCCGGTCGTAGGGGGCGTGCCGTTCCGCGCCGATCAGTGTGATCGTGCCGCCCCATCCCTGCTCGCGCAGGGAGACCGCGGTCTGGACTCCGGCCATCCCGGCCCCTACGACGACGGCGCGCTGCCCGCTGCTGCTGGTCACGCGATCACCGTAGCGCCGCGGGGGCGCCGCCCGCCGTACCGGTGCCCTACTCGCCGCGGACGGCGCGTACTAATGTGGGTGGGGAGTACTCGCGGGAGCCCGGCGCACCGGGCTGAGAGGGCGGCTGGAGCGGCCGCCGACCGTACGAACCTGATCCGGGTCATGCCGGCGAAGGGAGGAGCGGGAACATCATGCACCGTCATGACACCCGTGACGTGGTCCATGACGTCGTCGTGATCGGCGGCGGGATCATCGGGCTGGTCACCGCGTGGCGGGCCGCCCAGCAGGGCCTGCGCACCGTGGTCGCGGACCCGGAACCGGGCGGCGGGGCCGCCCGGGTGGCCGCGGGGATGCTGGCCCCGGTCACGGAGGTGCAGTACGGCGAGCAGGCGCTGCTGGAGTTCAACCTCGCCGCGGCCGCCCGCTATCCGTCCTTCGTGGCGGAGCTGGAGGAGAGCACGGGGCTGGGACTCGGGTACCGCACCTGCGGCACCCTGGCCGTCGCCCTGGATGCCGACGACCGCGCGCAACTGCGCGAACTCCACGCCTTCCAGCAGTCCTTGGGTCTCGCATCCGAGTGGCTCGGCGGCCGTGAGTGCCGCCGCCTGGAACCGATGCTCGCCCCCGGCGTGCACGGCGGCCTGCGGGTCGACGGCGACCACCAGATCGACCCCCGGCGGCTGGCGGCGGCACTGGTGCGCGCCTGCGAGCACGCCGGCGTGGACTTCCGGCGCTCGCGGGTGGCGAGGGTGGAGGTCGTGGCCGACCGCGCGCAGGGGGTCGTCCTGGAGGACGGCAACCGGATCGCCGCGGGAGCGGTGGTGCTGGCCGCCGGCAGCCTCAGCGGCCGGATCGAGGGGCTGCCCGCGCGGGTACTGCCGCCCGTACGGCCGGTGAAGGGGCAGGTGCTGCGGCTGCGGGTGCCGCCGGCGTACGCGCCCTTCCTCTCGCGGACGGTGCGGGCCGTGGTCCGCGGCGGCCACGTCTACCTGGTGCCGCGCGAGAACGGCGAACTGGTCGTCGGCGCCACCAGCGAGGAGATGGGCTGGGACACCACCGTCACCGCCGGCGGGGTGTACGAACTACTCCGCGACGCCCACGAGTTGCTGCCCGGCATCACCGAACTCCCGCTGGCCGAGACGCAGGCGGGGCTGCGTCCGGGCACGCCCGACAACGCCCCGCTGCTCGGCCGCGCCGCGCTCGAGGGACTGGTACTCGCCACCGGCCACCACCGCAACGGCGTCCTGCAGACCCCGCTGACCGGCGACGTCATGGCCGACGTCCTCACCGGGTCGCAGCCGCCCGCCCTGGCACGGCCCTTCTCCCCCGACCGTTTCGCCCTCCAGGAGCAGCCCGCATGACCGCGCCCCTCCTTGTGTCCGTGTCCGTCAACGGCGAGGTGCGGGAGGTCGCCGAGGGCGTCACCCTCGACCGCCTCGTCGCGACCCTGACCGCCGCCCCCTCCGGGGTGGCGGCGGCGCTCAACGAGACGGTCGTCCCGCGCGCGCAGTGGCCGGCGACCGCGCTGTGCGACGGCGACCGCGTCGAGGTCCTCACCGCAGTCCAGGGAGGCTGACCCCATGGCCGACGACCCGCTGACCATCGGCGGCACCGCCTTCGACTCCCGGTTGATCATGGGCACGGGCGGTGCTCCCAGCCTGGAGGCCATGGAGCAGGCGCTGCTCGCCTCCGGGACCGAGCTGACCACCGTCGCGATGCGGCGGCTGGACCCCACGGTCCAGGGGTCGGTGCTGTCGGTGCTCGCCCGGCACGGCATCCGCGTCCTGCCGAACACCGCCGGGTGCTACACCGCGGGCGAGGCCGTGCTCACCGCGCGCCTGGCTCGGGAGGCGCTGGGCACCGACTGGGTCAAGCTGGAGGTGATCGCCGACGAGCGCACCCTGCTGCCCGACCCTGTGGAGCTGCTGGACGCCGCGGAGACCCTCGTGGAGGACGGCTTCACCGTGCTGCCCTACACGAACGACGACCCGGTGCTCGCCCGGAAGCTGGAGGACGTGGGTTGTGCGGCGATCATGCCGCTGGGCTCACCCATCGGCTCGGGGCTCGGCATCCGCAACCCGCACAACTTCGAGCTCATCGTCGAGCGGGCGGCGGTGCCGGTGATCCTGGACGCGGGGGCGGGGACGGCCTCGGACGCGGCGCTGGCGATGGAGCTGGGCTGCTCGGCCGTCATGCTGGCCTCCGCCGTCACCCGGGCGAGGGAACCGGTGCTCATGGCGGAGGCGATGCGGCACGCGGTCGAGGCCGGCCGCCTGGCGTACCGGGCCGGACGCATCCCCCGCCGTCACCATGCGACCGCCTCCTCGCCCACCGCGGGGGTCGCCGCGTTCGACCCGGAGCGTCCGGCCTTCGGCGCCTCCTGACCGGCGGCAGGCGACGCGGCCGCGCCGTGCGCGGAATCCGCGCACGGCCGGCGCGGCACCGTGCCGGACCGGGACGGGCGCACGGCCGCGAGCGGGACCGCAGCCGCACCGCCGCCGGGGACCGGCCGCCAGGATCGCCCACCGCCCGGCACCGCCACCGGGACCGCCCGGTGCCGACCCCCCGCCGGACCCGTGTCACGGGCCGGTTGCGGTACGACACGGGTGGGGTACAACCTGGGCGGCTTAGCCCAGAAGGGTCATGTAGGCACCGTAAAATGCACCTTCGTGGACAGGACGCTGCAGGACCCGCTCGTCGGGCAGACGCTCGACGGCCGCTACCGGGTGGAGTCCCGGATCGCGGTCGGCGGCATGGCGACGGTGTACCGGGCCCTGGACACCCGCTTGGACCGGCCTCTGGCCCTGAAGGTCATGCACCCCGCGCTGTCCGCCGAACCCGGCTTCGTGGAGCGCTTCATCCGCGAGGCGAAGACCGTCGCACGCCTCGACCACCCCAATGTGGTGCAGGTCTACGACCAGGGCGCCGACGACACCTATGTCTACCTGGCCATGGAGTACGTCGCCGGCTGCACCCTCCGCGACGTGCTGCGCGACCGCGGGGCGCTGCCGCCCCGCGCCGCGCTCGACATCATGGAGCCGGTGCTCGCCGCGCTCGGCGCGGCGCACCGCGCGGGGCTGGTGCACCGGGACATGAAGCCGGAGAACGTCCTCATCGGCGACGACGGCCGCGTCAAGGTGGCGGACTTCGGCCTGGTCCGGGTGGCGGGCACGCACACCAGCACCTCCACCAGCGGCGTCCTCGGCACGGTCTCGTACATGGCGCCGGAGCAGGTCGAGAGCCTCACGTCCGACGAACGCACCGATGTGTACGCGTGCGGGGTGCTGCTCTACGAGATGCTCACCGGCGTCAAGCCGCACCGCGGCGGGTCGCCCGCACAGGTCGTCTACCAGCTGGTGAACGAGGACGTGCCCGCCCCGTCCGCCACCGCCCCCGGACTGCCCCCGCAGCTGGACGCGCTGGTGGGCGAGGCGACCGCGCGCGCCGCCGCCCGGCGCCCGGCCGACGCCGCGGAGCTGCTGCGACGGCTGCACGCGGCGCGCCAGGGCATGACGCCCGAACAGCTGGACCTTGTGCCGCCGGCCGCACGCACCGCCGGACCCCTTTCCGCCGTCGTGCCCGCCGGTTCCGAGGAGCCGACGGCGGTGGTGCACCGCACCGCGCGCCTGGAGCTGCCGCCCGAGCCGACCCGGCCGCAGCCCCGGACGGCGGCCCGGCCCGCGTCGCGGTCCCGCAGGCGACCCGGTGCGGTCGCGGTCGTGACGTCCCTGCTGCTGATCCTGGGGGTCGGCGCGGGCGTCTGGTACATCAACGACGGGCAGTTCACCAGGACCCCCGCCGTCGTCGGGCTGCCCCGGGCGCAGGCGGAACGCCAGCTGCGCGAGGCCGGGCTGGACGTCGAGGTCGTCGAGGCCTTCGACCCCGCCATGAGCAAGGGGAAGGTGGCCTCCACCGACCCGGGCACCGGTGAGCGCATCCGGGGCAACGGCACGGTGACGATCACCGTGTCCAAGGGCCCGGAACGGGTCAAGGTCCCCGGCGTCGCGGGAGAGGAGCTGGCCGAGGCCGAGCGCCTTCTCAAGGCCGCGGGCCTGAGCCCGGGGACGGTCTCCAAGGAGTTCAGCGACGAGGTGTCGCGGGGTCGGGTGATCTCCACCGACCCGGGCTCGGGTGCCGAGAGGCGGCCGGGCTCGGCCGTGTCGCTGGTGGTCAGCAAGGGAGCGCCCGTCGACGTCCCCGACCTGGTCGGACAGCCGCTGGAGGACGCCCGCCGGCAGCTGGAGGACGCCGGGCTGAAGGTGAAGGTGGCCCCGCGGCGGGTCTTCTCGGACCAGGCGGACGAGGGCGCGGTCGCCGGTCAGTCACCAGGCGCGAGCACGCGGCTGGCGGCCGGCGACACGGTCACGCTGACCGTCTCCAAGGGGCAGGAGATGGTCCGGGTGCCCGAGGTGGAAGGCTTGGACGTCGACGAAGCGAAGGCGAAGCTGGAGGCCGCGGGCTTCGACGTCCGTGTGATCCAGTTCTTCTTCACCGGCCAGGTCAACAACCAGTCGCCGGCCGGCGACACCGAGGCACCGAAGGGCAGCACGATCACACTGTGGGTGCGATAGCCACATCCGGGGGCGGCGCCGCCGCGCTCCGCAACCCCGTGGGGGGCCATGTCGCGGTGGCCGGCGGGCTGGCCGCCACCGGGCTGGCGGAGGCCGCGCGGATGGGCGCCGAGACCGTGCAGGTCTTCGTCGCCAACCCCCGCGGCTGGGCGACCCCGCCCGGCAGTCCGCGGCAGGACGCGGAGTTCCGCGACCACTGCGCCGCGCAGGGCGTTCCGGCCTACGTCCACGCGCCATACCTGATCAACTTCGGTTCGCACACCGAGGCGACCGTCGACCACTCGGTCGCCTCGCTGCGCCACTCGCTGCGCCGGGCACGGGAGATCGGCGCCCTGGGCACGGTCGTGCACACGGGCTCGGCGACCGGCGGCCGTTCCCGGGCCACAGCGCTCGCGCAGGTGCGGGAGCGGATGCTGCCGCTGCTGGAGGAGCTGACGCACGAGGACGACCCGTGGCTGCTGCTGGAGCCGACCGCGGGGCAGGGCTCCTCGCTCTGCTCGCTGGTGGAGGACCTGGGTCCGTACTTCGACGCCCTGGACCACCACCCGCGGCTCGGGGTCTGCCTGGACACCTGCCACGTGTTCGCGGCCGGGCACGACCTGTCGGCGGCCGGAGGGGTCAAGGCCGCACTGGACGCGCTGGTGGCGACGGTCGGCGAGGGACGCCTGAAGCTGATCCACGCCAACGACTCCAAGGACGTCGTCGGCGCCCACAAGGACCGGCACGAGAACATCGGCGCCGGTCACATCGGCGCCGCCGCCTTCGGGGAGCTGTTCCGGCACCCTGCCACGGAGGGTGTGCCGCTGATCGTGGAGACACCGAACGGCGGACCCAAGGGCACCGGCATGGCCCGCGACGTGGCCCTGCTGAAGTCGCTGCGCGGTGCGTGAACCAGTGCCGGAATACCCCAGGGGGGTATACGGTTGTCACGGGTGAACGGCACGACGAGCCGGCACGATCTCTGGGGACGCAGGATGGAGCACGTCGAGCACTTCCACCGGGACCACCACGACACCGCGCAGCACGACGACCCGCACCACCACGACACCGCGCAGCACGACGACCCGCACCACCACCAGGGCCACGGCCGCGGCGCCGGCTCGGCCTCGTGGGGCACCGCCGCCCTGGCCACGCTGCACTGCCTCACCGGCTGCGCCATCGGCGAGATCCTCGGCATGGCGATCGGCACCGCCCTCGGCTGGCACGACGCCCCGACGATGGTCCTGGCGATCGCGCTGGCCTTCGTCTTCGGCTACGCGCTCACCGTACGCGGCGTCCTCCGCGCCGGCCTCGGCCTGCGCAGCGCCGTACGGGTGGCGCTGGCCGCCGACACCGTCTCGATCCTCTTCATGGAGATCGCGGACAACGGGACGATCCTGCTGCTCCCGGGCGCGATGGAGGCCACGCTCTCGGACGCGCTGTTCTGGGTCGCCCTCGCCCTGGCGTTCGCGGTCGCCTTCCTGGTGACCGCTCCGGTCAACAAGTGGATGATCGGCCGCGGCAAGGGCCACGCGGTCGTGCACCACTACCACTGACCGGCAGCGGCGAGAGTTGGGCAGGGGGCCTGGCGCGAGGTCGGCGGCAGGGTCGGGGGCGGCTACAACTCCGGCCCGTCGCCGGGCTCCTCCTGGTAGGAGTAACGCTGCTCGTTCCAGGGATCGCCCAGGTTGTGGTAGCCGCGCTCCTCCCAGAAGCCGCGGCGGTCGGACGTCATGTACTCCACGCCCCGGACCCACTTGGGGCCCTTCCAGGCGTAGAGGTGGGGCACGATCAGCCGGACCGGGAAGCCGTGCTCCGCGGTCAGCGGCTCGCCACCGCGGTGGGTCGCGAATATCGACTTGGGGTCGGCGAAGTCGTCCAGCCGCAGGTTGGAGCTGAAGCCGTACTCGGCCCAGATCATGACGTGCGTGACGTCCGGCGCGGGGGGCGCGAGCCGCAGGATCTCGGCGGCGGACACGCCGCCCCACTCGACCCCGAGCACGCTGAACCTGGTCACACAGTGGAAGTCGCCCATGACCGTCGTGTACGGCAGCGCGGCGAACTCCTCGTGGCCCCAGGCGCGTTTGGCGCCGTCGGCCGTGGCGCCGAAGACCTGGAACTCCCACCGCTCGGGCTTGAACCTGGGCACCGGTCCGTAGTGGGTCACCGGCCAGCCCCGCTGGATCCGCTGCCCGGGAGGAAGCTCTCCTTCGCGGCGTTCGGACTGACCCATGCGTCCATGGTGACAGACCGAATGCAGTGCTCACGACCAGCACCCGGCCAAAGTATGACAGCAGGGGTCAGAAGAGTAAGTGTGGACTTACTGGATCACTACCACCGCCGATGCGAAGATGCGCCCAATGTGCCCATTCCTCCGGAAAGGACGGGCTTGCCATGCAGGGCGACCCCGAGGTCATCGAGTTCCTGAACGAACAGCTGACGGGCGAGCTGACGGCGATCAACCAGTACTTTCTGCACTCCAAGATGCAGGAGAATTTCGGCTGGACGAAGCTCGCCGCGTACACGCGGCGCGAGTCCTTCGACGAGATGAAGCACGCCGAGGTGCTGACGGACCGCATCATCTTCCTCGAGGGACTGCCGAACTACCAGCGGCTCTTCCACGTCCGGGTGGGGCAGACCGTCACCGAGATGTTCCAGGTCGACCGCCAGGTCGAGGTCGAGGCGATCGACCGCCTAAGGCGCGGCATCGAGGTGATGCGGGCGAAGGGCGACATCACCTCGGCCAACATCTTCGAGGACATCCTCGCAGACGAGGAGCACCACATCGACTACCTGGACACCCAGCTCGAGCTGATCGAGAAGCTCGGGGAGCCGCTGTACATCGCTCAGGTCATCGAGCAGCCCGACAGCTGAACGGACCGGACCGCCCGCGGCCGGGGCCGGCCGGTCGCCTCAGGCGGCGCCGGCGGCCGCGGGCAGCGGAACCGTGACCGGCAGCGGCACGGGCAGGGGCAGGGGCAGCGCGGGCGGGACCGGCCGGGGCGCGGACGAGGGAGCGGGCTGCGCGGGTGTCGCGGTCTCGAGCTTCGTCCGGGTGACGCCACCCGCGCCACGGCCGAGAATCGCCTGTATCCGGCGCACACAGGAACCGCAGTCCGTGCCGGCCTTGCAGGCGGAGGCGATCTGGCGAGGGGTGCAGCGACCGGCGTCCGCATGCTGCTTGACCTGCTCTTCGGTGATGCCGAAGCATGAGCAGACGTACACGGTTCACCGCTCTCGTCATTCCGGTCTGAGGTAAACCTAACCTTACCGCCGGAACCGGTGGCTGAAAACCGACGAGGGGCGCGGATCGGTGTGATCCGCGCCCCTCTCACGCCCGCAAGGGGACGGCCTAGTGGCCGCGGTACATCTCCGCCACCAGGAAGGCCAGGTCGAGCGACTGGCTGCGGTTGAGCCGCGGGTCGCAGGCCGTCTCGTAGCGCTGGTGCAGGTCGTCGACGAAGATCTCGTCGCCGCCGCCCACGCACTCCGTCACGTCGTCGCCGGTCAGTTCGACGTGGATGCCGCCGGGGTGGGTGCCGAGGCCGTGGTGCACCTCGAAGAAGCCCTTGACCTCGTCGAGCACGTCGTCGAAGCGGCGCGTCTTGTGGCCCGAGGCCGCCTCGAAGGTGTTGCCGTGCATCGGGTCGCACACCCACGCGACCTGGGCGCCCGAGGCGGTGACCTTCTCCACCAGGTTCGGGAGCAGGTCGCGCACCTTGCCCGCGCCCATGCGCGTGATGAAGGTCAGCCGGCCGGGCTCGCGCTCCGGGTCCAGCCGGTCGATCAGCGCCAGCGCTTCCTCGGGCGTCGTCGTCGGGCCGAGCTTCACGCCGAGCGGGTTGCGGATCTTCGAGGCGAACTCGATGTGCGCGTGGTCGAGCTGACGGGTGCGCTCACCGATCCACACCATGTGGCCGGACACGTCGTACAGCCGGCCGGTACGCGAGTCCACACGGGTCAGCGCCGACTCGTAGTCGAGCAGGAGCGCCTCGTGGGAGGCGTAGAACTCGACGGTCTTGAACTCCTCCGGGTCCGCGCCGCAGGCGTGCATGAAGTTGAGCGCGCCGTCGATCTCCCGGGCGAGGGCCTCATAGCGCTGCCCGGACGGCGAGGAGCGGACGAAGTCCTGGTTCCAGGCGTGCACCTGCCGCAGGTCGGCGTAGCCGCCGGTGGTGAAGGCCCGTACGAGGTTGAGCGTCGCGGCGGAGGCGTGGTACATCCGCTTCAGGCGCTGCGGGTCCGGCACGCGGGCCACTTCGGTGAACTCGAAGCCGTTGACCGAGTCGCCGCGGTACGTGGGGAGGGTCACCCCGTCCCGGGTCTCGGTCGGCTTCGAACGCGGCTTGCTGTACTGGCCGGCGATCCGGCCCACCTTCACGACCGGCACGGACCCGGCATAGGTGAGAACGGCGCCCATCTGCAGCAGCGTCTTCAGCTTGTTGCGGATCTGGTCGGCCCCGATCTGGTCGAAGGCCTCGGCGCAGTCGCCGCCCTGCAGCAGGAACGCCTCACCCCGGGCGACAGCACCCAGGCGGTCGCGCAGCTGGTCGCACTCGCCTGCGAAGACGAGCGGCGGATACGACTCGAGCTCCGCGATCACTTCGCGCAGAGCCTCGGGATCCGGATACTCAGGCTGCTGCGCCGCGGGCAGTGAGCGCCAGGTCTGACGCCCGGCGATGGTTTCAGCGTTCACGGTCACGATGCCCACATTACGCGCTCGTGTCCGTTCCCTTGCCCTCTGGCCGGAAGATGAGACGACCGGGTGGACCATGCCGAGCCCTGTCCCAGGCGCCCGGAGCGGCCGCGGTGGCCGGAAGTGCGCGCGCTCGCGGGGCCGGCACACCGGCGCCACCCGGCGCCGGCCGGCGGCGGTCCGGCCCGCGCCCGAGCCCGGAAGGTCCACCCGGTGAGCCGGACCTCGGCCGGGGCATACGCTCGGCCCGCTCGCACACGGGGCCGAGAGAGGGGACCGCCGCCATGCCCACGCCGTCCGGGACGTTCACCTACGTCGGACCGCAGGACCTCCGCGCCGCCGTCGTCCGACCGGGCGCGGCGGGCCGCGCGGTGCGCGCACCGGACGACCTCCGGGAGTGGCTGGAGGGCGCCGCAGCCGCCAAACGCGAGGAGCCCTTCACGTACGTCGTGGACCCGGCCGGCACGCTCCTGCTCGCGCCGCGCCGCAGCGAGCACGTGGCGTGCGCCGGGGGCGGGCCCGTCCTCGCCGCCGGAGAGATCGCGTTCGCCGCACGGGAGGACGGCGGTTGGGAGGTGAGCGAGGTCAGCAACCAGTCGACCGGATACTGCCCCGACCCCGAACCCTCCTGGCCGGCCCTGGCGGCAGCCCTCGACCGCGCCGGGCTCGCCCGCCCCGGTTGGTTCACGCAGGCGGTCGTCTTCCGGCACTGCCCCCGCTGCGGCGAGCGCAACCTCGTCAAGGACGACGACTTCACATGTGCCCTGTGTGCCGCGCCGCTTCCGCGGCGACCCGGCCGCTGAGCACGAGCGCCCAGGCCGAGCAGCCCAGCGCGCCCGTGCAGGAGCGTGCGCACCAGGTTCCAGCGGACCCACGCCGCCTCGAACCGCTCGCGCACGTCGGCGATGTCCGCCCGGCGCGCGGGGTCCCCCGCCGCGTCCAGACTTTCGTTCAACGGGATGCTGACGCCGAAGGTGACGGCGAGCACCGCCAGGTAGAGCGCGGTCGCGGCGATCACCCACGGGAGCGGACCGCGGCCGTCCTCGCCGAGACAGAGCGCCACAGCGGCTCCCAACAGCAGCAGCGACCCGCCGAAGGCCAGCAGGAACCAGCCGTTTCGGATGGCGACATTGATGCGCTGCATCGCCTCGACGAGCGTGCGGTCGGCGGTCTTGGCCAGACCCGGCATGACTGCGACGGAGAAGGCGAAGAACAGCCCGGCCATGAGGCCGACGGCGACGGTGGCCGCGACGAGGACGGCGTCTCGGGACGTCATGGGCCCAGTGAAGCAGCGCGCGGGGAGACCGGACAGGGCCCGAACGCGCCTTTGCCGTGGGCGCGCGGGCTCCGGGACCGCGGAACAACCCGGGTCGGACCGCGGAAAACCAGGTGCGGAGCCGAACGGCGTCCCGATAGCGTGCGGGCCATGGGTTGCACCTACTACATCAGGCTGCGCCGGGCATAGCCGCGGCGCTCTTCGCCGCGGCATCGGGTCCATCGTCGGAACCTCTCATGTCGCGGAGTGCACACCCATGCCTCACCACCGATCCATGGTGGGCGGCCGGCACGAGCTCGGCCAGAACTTCCTCACCGACCGCGGGGTCATCGCCTCCATCGAGGCCCTTGTCGCCGCCACCAGCGGACCGATCGTCGAGATCGGCCCCGGCGACGGCGCGCTGACCCTCCCCCTCAGCCGTACCGGCCGCCCCCTCACGGCCGTGGAGATCGACCCCGGGCGCGCCCAGCGCCTCCAGCGGCGGCTGCCGCGCGGGGCCCATGTCGTCAACGCCGACGTCCTGCGCTACCGCTTCCCGCGCGAGCCGCACGTGATCGTCGGCAATCTGCCCTTCCATCTGACGACCACCATCATGCGGCGGGTCCTCGCCGCCGACCGGTGGGAGTCCGCGGTGCTGCTCGTCCAGTGGGAGGTCGCCCGCCGCCGGGCGGGCGTCGGCGGCGCCAGCATGCTCACCGCCTCCTGGTGGCCCTGGTACGGCTTCGCCCTCCACTCCCGCGTCCCCGCGCGCGCCTTCCGCCCGGTGCCCTCGGTCGACGGCGGCCTGCTCAGCATGACCCGGCGCCCGGAGCCTCTCGTCGGCGACCGCCGCGCCTACCAGGCCTTCGTTCAGAGGGTGTTCACCGGCCCGGGACGCGGTCTGCGCGAAGTCCTCGGCCGCACCGGGCACTTCGACGGCGCGGCGCTGCGCGCCTGGCTGCGTGCTGAACGCGTCCCCCCGTACGCCCTCCCCAAGGACCTCTCGGCCGAGCAATGGGCGTCGCTGTGGCGACTCGTGCGGTGAGCCGACCCGGCGGGAGAGCCGGCTACAGCCGCTCGATCCCGCCGAGGTCGATGTCCACGGCGAAGGGCACGGACACCTTGAGCCGGTCGTGGTGGATGCCGGTGGCGACGTAGGTCCCGGTGGCCGGCTCCCGTTCGAAGACGTAGACGACCGGGAGCCGGCCCTCGCCCTTCTCGACCCGCCAGAAGTGCGGGATGCCCGCCTCGGCGTACAGCTGCGGCTTGCGCTTGCGGTCCCGCTCCTCGGAGTCGGGTGAGACGACCTCGACGACCAGCACGGCGTCGGATGCCTGGTACCCCGTCTCGTCCGCGCCGTCGCTCGCGGCCTCGGCCCGCACCAGGACGAGGTCCGGCTCGGGCCGGTTGCGCCGGTTCAGGACGACGCTCATCTCCCGCCGTACCCGCAGCGTCTCCGGGGCCGTCGCCCGCAGACCCTGCTCCAGCAGGTACATGGCCGGCGAGTGGAAGCTCTTCTGCGGGCTCACGAACACCAGGCTCCCGTCGATCAACTCCGTGTGCGGCGGGAGGTCGGGAATGCGGTCCAGGTCGTCCGAGGTGAAGCCGCCACGCGGCGGAATCGCCCAGGCCGGCAGCGGTTCGGCGGTCATGGTTCCTCCCATGGACGGGATTCTGGACGCATCCCCGAGCGTACCGGGGCCGTATGTCCCACCGTGCCCCGAAAGCGTGAGACGCCGCCGCCGGGTCACCGGTGGATGGGTTAGGGTGCGGAACATGTACGCACAGCAGACGCACCTGCAGTGGTGGTGGACCGCGGATCCGGCGGCCCACTAGCAGCGCGTACGCACAGCCAGACGCTCAGGCCGCCGAAGGGCGGCCTTCGGCGTTCCTGCGGCCGTCCTTCCCCCCGCCTTTCTCACGAAGACCGGAAGGAACCGCCGTGGAGAACCGCGATCCCCGCACCGCACCCCCCGCCGCCGCACTCGTGGAGCGGCTGCTGGACCCCGCGTGCCCGCCCTTCGCGCTGCTGCGGCGCAGGGCGCCCGGCCGCGACGCGGACACCGTCGAGGTGCTGCTCGGCCCCGTCGGGACGGCGGAGCTGCTGACCGGCATCACGCTGCCCACCGGGCCCCCCGAGGGAGCCCGGCCCGCGGTGGACGCGCTGGCACTGGTGCCCTTCGCGCAGATCAGGGAGCGCGGCTTCGAGGTGCGCGACGACGGGACGCCGCTGCTGGTGCTCCGCCCCCAGGAGACGTACGAGCTGCCGCTGCCCGAGCTCATGGCGGCCCTGCCCGCGCACGCCGTGCAGGTCGAGGGCGGGGCCTTCGACGTCGACGACCACACCTACGCCGGGATCGTGGAGCGCGTCATCGCGGACGAGATCGGACGCGGCGAGGGTGCCAACTTCGTCATCCGGCGCACCTTCCGCGGCACGATCCCGGGGTTCGCGGCCGTCGACGCGCTCGCGCTCTTCCGGCGGCTGCTCGACGGCGAGCGCGGCGCCTACTGGACGTTCGTGGTGCGCACGCCCGAGCGGACGCTGGTCGGGGCGAGCCCGGAGGTGCATGTGCGGATGGCGGGCGGCACGGTCGTCATGAACCCCATCAGCGGCACCTACCGCTACCCCGCTCAGGGGCCGGACGCCGAGGGGCTGCTCGCCTTCCTGCGCGACGCCAAGGAGGTGGAGGAGCTGACGATGGTCGTGGACGAGGAACTCAAGATGATGTGCACCGTCGGCGACCTCGGGGGCGTCGTCGTGGGGCCGCGCCTGAAGGAGATGGCGCACCTGGCGCACACCGAGTACGAGCTGCGCGGCCGCAGCACCATGGACGTGCGGGACGTCCTGCGCGAGACGATGTTCGCGGCGACGGTCACCGGCTCGCCGGTGCAGAACGCCTGCCGGGTGATCGAGCGCTACGAGCCCGGCGGCCGCGGCTACTACGCGGGCGCGCTGGCGCTGATCGGGCGGGACGCGGGCGGCGCGCAGACACTGGACTCGCCGATCCTCATCCGCACGGCGGACATCGACGCCAAGGGCGTGCTGAAGGTGCCCGTCGGCGCGACGCTGGTGCGCCGCTCCGACCCCTACGCGGAGGTCGCCGAGACGCACGCCAAGGCGGCGGGAGTGCTGGCGGCGCTGGGGGCGCGGCCTGGAGGCGCGCCGCGGCCGGCCGACGAGGACCGCCCGCGCCTCGCGGACGACATCCGGGTGCGGGCGGCGCTGGACTCCCGCCGGGCGAACCTGGCGCCGTTCTGGCTGCGGATGCGGACGGCGGAGCCCGCCGATCCGGCCGGGCACGCACTCGTCGTGGACGGCGAGGACACCTTCACCGCGATGCTCGCGCATGTGCTGCGGTCGTCCGGGCTGCAGGTCACCGTGCGGCGCTTCGACGAGGCCGGGCTGCGCGAGACGGCTCTGACGCATCGGGGCCCGGTCGTCCTCGGCCCGGGGCCAGGCGACCCGTGCGACACCGCCGACCCCAAGATGGCGCTTCTGCGGGGCCTCACCGCCCAACTCGTCCGCGGCCACCGGCACGGCCTGCTCGGGGTCTGCCTCGGCCACGAACTGATCGCCGCCGAGCTCGGCCTCGACATCGTCCGCAAGCGCGTCCCCTTCCAGGGCGCGCAGACGCGGATCGACCTGTTCGGACGGGCCGAGACCGTGGGGTTCTACAACTCCTTCACCGCCCGCTGCGACGACGCGGCAGCCGAAGAGCTCGCCATGCACCGGGTCGAGCTGAGCCGCGACCCGGCCACCGGCGACGTCCACGCACTGCGCGGCCCGGGCTTCGCGGGCGTCCAGTTCCACCCGGAGTCGGTGCTGACGCTGCGCGGCCCGGCGATCGTGGCGGAACTCCTGGCAGGGGTGGCGGTCGCCGGTTAGCGACGGGCGCGCGGGACCGTGGCCCGGCCCCGCGCGTGCGCTGCGCTCCGGGTGCGACGTCGCGCCGCCCTGCCGTCCGTGCCTGGCCGCAGGTCAGACGGCGGCCGCCGGCAGGTGGCGCGTGCGGGAGGCGGCGGCGCGGGGCCGCCGCGGGCGGGCGGGGAGTTGGTCGGGCACGGCCTCGGGGGCGGGCGCCGGCACCGGGCCGATCAGGCCCAGGACGGCGGCCAGCATGTCCGGGCCCTCGGTGGTGCCGTCGACCACCAGGTCGGCCAGCGCCCGGGAGGGCGCCACATGGACGGCGTGCCGCTCCCGGCCGCTCTGCAGGTAGTTCAGCAGGGACAGCCGCGGGTCCTGCCGCTGCACCTCGATCTTGCGCAGGATCTTGCGGGCCAGCCGGATGTCGTCGGGGGCGTCCACGTACACCCGCCAGTCGGCCCGCTCCCGCACCGAGGCCAGGGCCAGGGCGAACAGACCCTCGACGACCACGAGCCGGACGCCGGGCCGCGCCAGCGCCGCGTCGATCGCGGCGCTGACGGCGGCTTCGTCGATGGAACCGGGATGGTTCCAGTCGAGGATGGCGTGCCCGCCGGCGCTGACCGTCCACACGCCCCTCAGGGGATCGTGCGCGGGCACGTAGTAGTCGTCCAGATGGACCAGTGCGATGCTCTCGGGACACTGCAGCGACAGGGCCTCGGCAAGGGTTGACTTGCCGGATGCGGTGCCGCCTGCGACCGCCAGTACACCCGCCATTCCGGGCGCTCCTCATGTGCTCAAAGGGGATAAACGAAGCGGCCGGACAAGCCGGGTGCAGGGAATGTACGGCCGCGTGATCGCCCATGGCAAGCGGTGGAAGCGCAGACGGCGCCGAGGAAACGCGGTGTTTACCCGAAGAAGACGCCGGCCTCGGTGTAGAGGCTCGGATCGACCGTCTTGAGCTGGGTCGTCGCGTCGCGGAGCGGGACGCGGACGATCTCCGTGCCGCGCAGGGCCACCATCGTGCCCCAGTCCTGGTCGCGGACCGCGTCGATGGCGTGGAGGCCGAAGCGGGTGGCGAGCCAGCGGTCGAAGGCGCTGGGGGTGCCGCCGCGCTGGACGTGCCCGAGCACGGTGGTGCGGGCCTCCTTGCCGGTGCGCCGCTCGATCTCCTTGGCGAGCCATTCGCCGACGCCGGAGAGGCGGACGTGTCCGAAGGAGTCGAGCGACTGGTCCTTGAGCACCATGTCGCCGTCCTTCGGCATGGCGCCCTCGGCGACCACGACGATGGGCGCGTAGCGGATCTTGAAGCGGCTCTCCACCCAGGCGCAGACCTGGTCGAGGTCGAAGCGCTGCTCGGGGATGAGGATCGCGTTGGCGCCGCCGGCGAGGCCGGAGTGCAGGGCGATCCAGCCGGCGTGGCGGCCCATCACCTCGACGACGAGGACGCGCATGTGCGACTCGGCGGTGGTGTGGAGGCGGTCGATGGCCTCGGTGGCGATGTTGACGGCCGTGTCGAAGCCGAAGGTGTAGTCGGTGGCCGCCAGGTCGTTGTCGATGGTCTTGGGGACGCCGACGCAGGGCACGCCGTACTCGTCCGACAGGGCGGTGGCGACGCCGAGGGTGTCCTCGCCGCCGATCGCGACGAGGGCGTCGACCTCGTACTTGGCCAGGTTCTCCTTGACGCGGCGCACGCCGTTCTCCGCCTTCAGCGGGTTCGTGCGGGACGAGCCGAGGATCGTGCCGCCGCGCGGGAGGATGCCGCGCACGGCGGGGATGTCGAGCGGCACGGTGTCGCCCTCGAGGGGGCCGTGCCAGCCGTCCCTGAATCCGGTGAACTCGTATCCGTACTCCTGGACTCCCTTGCGCACGATGGCCCGGATGACCGCGTTGAGCCCGGGGCAGTCTCCGCCGCCGGTCAGCACGCCAACTCGCATGATCCATCCCTTCCGGTTCGCACCTTTTGCCTGCGTCCACGACGCTAGCGTGACCGGCATCACAGGTGGGATGGGCCGTTCGGTGAAATCCCTCGCTCCACTGGGAAGTTGGCGCGCCGATTTCACTCGTCCGGGGGGCGTGCGGCGCGCGTGCGGGCGCGCCCCCGGGGACGGCGCCGGCCGGGGTTACTCGTCGTCCAGTCCGCGTTCGATGGCGTAGCGGACGAGTTCGACGCGGTTGTGGAGCTGGAGCTTGCCGAGGGTGTTCTGCACGTGGTTCTGGACGGTGCGGTGCGAGATGACCAGCCGCTCGGCGATCTGCTTGTAACTGAGGCCCTTGGCGACGAGCCGCAGGACCTCGGTCTCCCGGTCGGTGAGGCGGGGCGCCTCAGGGGTGTCGGCCACGGCCGGGGCCGGGTCGGAGGCGAGGCGGCGGTACTCGCCGAGCACGAGGCCGGCGAGGCCGGGGGTGAAGACGGGGTCGCCCACGGCGGTGCGACGGACGGCGTCGAGGAGTTCCTCGCGGCCGGCGGACTTCAGCAGGTAACCGGTGGCGCCGGACTTCACGGCTTCCAGGACGTCCGCGTGCTCGCCGCTCGCGGAGAGCACCAGCACCCGCAGCGCGGGGTTGTCGGCGATGACGTCCTTGCAGACCTGGACGCCCGACAGGCCCGGGAGGTTGAGGTCGAGGACGAGCACCTCGGGCATGGCCGCCTTGGCGCGCCGCACCGCCTCCGGGCCGTCCCCGGCGGTGGCCACCACCACGTACCCGGCCTCGGTGAGGTCGCGGGCGACCGCGTCCCGCCACATGGGGTGGTCGTCGACCACCATCACCTTCACGGCCATGACCCCAATCTCCTCCCTCGTTTCGCGAGCCTCAACTCGACTTCTGTCCCCTGCCCGGGCACCGACACCACGTCCGCCGTGCCGCCGAGGTCCCGGAGCCTGCCGCGGATGGACTGGGCGACCCCGAGCCTGCCCTCGGCCTCGGCGGCGGCGAGGCGGCCCTCGGGGATGCCGGGTCCGTCGTCGCGGACGCTGACCAGCACGGCGTCGGGTTCGTCCTCGACCAGGATCCAGGCGTGTGCGTCCTCGCCGGCGTGCCGCCGGACGTTCTCCAGGGCGGCGCCGACGGCGCCGGCGAGTTCGCGGGCGGCGCGGGCCGGGACGAGGACGGGGGTCCCGGGGGCGGAGACGGTGACCCGGGCGCTGCCGTACGCGGTGAGCAGCGCGCGCAGGTCGCGGGGCGCGTCCGGGTCCTCGCCGGTGTCCGCGTCGACGGGGGCGCCGTCGCGCGGCGAGGGCAGGGCGGCGGCCCCGTCGGTGACCAGGGCGCGCAGGGCGGCCTCCTGTTCACCCGCCATGCGGCCGAGCGCATCCGCCTCGCCGCCGATCTCGGCGCCGCGGCGCTGCACCATGGCGAGCACCTGCAGCACGTTGTCGTGGATGTCGCGGGCCAGCCGCTCCCGCTCGCGGGTGGCGGCCTCGATCTGCAGGGCGCGGGCGAGGGTGCGCTCGCTGGCGCGGGCGACCTCGACGACGTATCCGATGGCGATGCTGGCGATGGCGACCAGCAGCACGTTGTGAAGGGTGTCGCGAGCCGCGGTGCCGCGCTCGACGAGGTTGGCCGCGCCGACGAGGCAGGAGGCGGCCGCCGCCCAGCGCCAGCCGCCCTTGACGGCGAAGGCGAGTACGGAGCCCGCGGTCCAGATCGAGGGCAGGGTGGGGCCCCCGTCGAGGATGCGCTGGTGGGACTCGACGAACGGGGTGAGGAGAATGCCGGTGAGGGCGACACCGAGGTCGGCGACGAGGAACGGCCGGGTGCAGCGCCGGGGCGAGCTCACCTTGCCGGTGGTCGCCAGCGTCCACACCGCGAGCACCGCCATGTAGGCAGCGCCCGCGAGGGGGTGTGCGTGCTCGCGGTAGGCGACGGCGTAGAGCCCGACGGCGTACGCGGCGGTCAGCAGACGGTAGCCGGTGAGGGCGCGCCACAGCGGCTGCTCGACGGACATGCGGGGGGCGCGTGCGGGCGGTGCGGCGGTCGGCCCGCCGGTGCTCCGTCCGGCGGGGCCGGTGCCGGCCCCAGTCGCGCCGCTCCTGCCCCCACAAGCGCCTGGCTTCCCCCCGGTCGCGCCGGACCCCTCCCCTGCCATGGGCCTCCCCCGTCCCCCGTCCCCCTGGCGCGTCCGGCTAGGACCCGCCCTGCTGCTGCTTCGCCGCCTCGGCGATCTGCCGCTTGGCGGCGGTCGCGTAGATGTCCACGTACTCCTGGCCGGAGAGCTTCATGATCTCGTACATCACCTCGTCGGTGACCGAGCGCAGGATGAAGCGGTCGTGCTCCATGCCCATGTAACGGCTGAAGTCCAGCGGCTTGCCGATCCGGATGCCGGGGCGCATCAGCTTGGGCATCACCTGGCCGGGCGGCTGGATCTTCTCCGTGTCGATCATGGCGACCGGGATCACGGGAGCGCCGGTGGCCAGCGCGATGCGGGCCAGGCCGCCCGGCTTGCCGCGGTAGAGGCGGCCGTCGGGCGAGCGGGTGCCCTCGGGGTAGATGCCGAAGAGCTCACCCGACTCGATGACCTTTATCCCGCTGTTGATCGCCGCCTCGCCGGCGCCGCGGGCGCCGGAGCGGTCCACGGGCAGCTGGCCGACGCCCTTGAAGAAGGCGGCGGTCAGCTTGCCCTTGATGCCGGGCGTGGTGAAGTACTCGGCCTTGGCGATGAAGGTGACCTTGCGGTCGAGCACGGCGGGCAGGAAGAAGGAGTCCGAGAAGGACAGGTGGTTGCTCGCCAGGATCGCCGGTCCCTGCTTGGGGACGTGCTCCAGCCCCTCCACCCACGGCCGGAAGGCGGCTCGCAGGGGATGGCCGATGGCGATCTTCATCACGCCGTACAACAAGCGATGACCTCCTGAGTCTGACGGGAAGACCTTAACGCCAGATCCGCCGGTGCTCTCCCCCCGTCTCGGCCGTCCGCGTACTGTGAGGTATCTCTTTCGCGCATTCCACCGAACACACGGGAGACGTACGGTGCCGCTGATGCCCGGAGCCGAGCCCTACCGCCACGACGGCGGTGCGTTCGGCGTTCTGCTGTGCCATGGGTTCACCGGCACACCGCAGTCCCTGCGGCCGTGGGCCGAATACCTCGCCCAGCGGGACCTGACCGTGTCCGTGCCGCTGCTGCCGGGGCACGGCACACGCTGGCAGGACATGCAGCAGACCGGCTGGGAGGACTGGTACGCGGAGGTCGACCGGGAATTCCGCGCCCTGTCCCGGCGCTGTGACCGCGTGTTCGTCTTCGGAATGTCCATGGGCGGGGCTCTGACCCTGCACCTGGCCGCGCAGCACGGCGCCGCGGTCGGCGGCGTCGTCCTGGTCAACCCCTCGGTCAAGGCCGACAGCCACCAGCTGAAGGCCGTGCCCCTGCTGCGCCACTTCGTCCCCTCCGTGCCGGGCATCGCGAGCGACATCGCCAAGGAGGGCTCCGAGGAGGTCGGCTACGACCGCACCCCGCTGCGGGCCGTGCACTCGCTCACCCACTTCTGGAGGTTGGTGCGGCACGAGCTGCCGCAGGTGACGCAGCCGCTCCTGCTGCTGCGCAGCCGGGTCGACCACGTGGTGCACCCGTCGAACTCGGCGGTCGTGCTGAGCCGGGTGTCCTCGACGGACGTCACGGAGACGGTCCTGGAACGCAGCTACCACGTCGCGACGCTGGACCACGACGCGCAGACGATCTTCGAGCAGTCGTACGCCTTCGTGGAGCGGCTCTCGGGTGCGGGAGAGCAGGCGGAGAAGGAGGACGCGGCCAGTGGCTGAGCCAGAGGAGGAGCGCCGGCAGGTGCCGGAGGGCGGCGAGCCGGAGCGCGCGCCGCTGGACGAGGAGTCGGCGTGGGCCGAGCTCGTCGCGGCGTACGAGAAGGACCCCGAGCCCGGGACGGGCTCCTGGCCCGCCGCCGAGGACGTCCCCGCGTCCGACGGCGGCGACGGAGCAGCGGCGGACGGCGAGCGTGAGGGGCGCGATTCCGCGGCGGACCCGTCAGCGCTGCCCTCGGCACCGGACTCGACGCGCATCGTCCTGCACCCCGTGCTGTCCGGTCCCCGCGACTACGAGCTGGACGAGGACGACGACGAGGGCCACTACGTGCCGCCGGAGCCGCCACCGCTCCCGGAGGCGGACGTGACGACGAAGTTCGCCTGGCTCGCCGCCGTCGGCGGTCCCCTGCTGATCTTCGGTTTCGTCCTCTTCCGTGAGCCGATGCCGTGGTGGGCGGTCACCGTCGGCGTCGGCGGCTTCCTCGGCGGCTTCGGCACCCTGGTGACGCGCATGCGTCCGGGCGGGGACGAGGACGACGACCTTCCGGGCGGCGGCGCCGTCGTCTGACACGGCGACCGTCGTCAGGCGGAGGCGGGCACCCTGAGGGCGGCCAGGACGGGAAGGTGGTCCGTGGCCGCCCTCAGATCGTGCGGGGTGACGCCGGGCAGGCCGTACGGGACCCCGCAGCCGAGGACCTCCACCCCCTCGGTGGTGAAGATCGCGTCGATCCGCTGGTGCGGGTCGTACGGGGTGGAGGTGTGCTCGCCGCCCCAGGGCCGGACGGCCCAGGCGTCCTGCAGGGCGTCGGCAAGCAGGCGGAAGGTGCGGCCGTGGGGGCGGTCGTTGAGGTCGCCGCCCACGACCGCGTGGGCCTCGCCCATGGCGGCGAGCCGGTCGAGCAGCATGCCGCCCTGGTCGTAGCGCTCGCGGGCCTGCAGGGAGAGGTGGCAGCTGACGACGGACAGGCGGGCGCCGCCGACGCGCACCACGGCGGTGGCGAACCCGCGCCGGTGCAGGCCGGGTGTGCGGGGCAGCAGCACGTCCTCGGCGCGTTCGACATGCACACGCAGCGAGGACAGCACGAGCGGGCCGGTGGCGGTGGCCCCGCCGGTGACGGCGACCAGGCCGCTGGCGCGGGCGAGGCGGGCGACGGCCTTGCGCCAGCGGAAGAAGCGCGGCGCCTCTTGGAGCAGTGCGAGGTCGGGGTCGCAAGCGCGGATCACCCGGGCGAGTGCCGCGGTGTCGTCGCGCATCGAACGGATGTTGTAGCTGAGCACGCGGACGACGGCAGAGCCGTCCGGCTCGGTACGGGATGCCGGCAGTCCCGGCAGCGGGCCCTCGCTCACGGGCCCACGATAGCGGGGAGGCCGGGCGGCGCAGGAGGGGCGGCGCAGGAGGGGCGGGAACGGCGGGCTGCCGCCGGAACCCGGCCTGCCCAGCCCAGCCCAGCCCGTCCCGGACCCTGTCCTGCTCGTGCTGCCTGTCCTGCCCGTGCTGCCTGTCCTGACGCCGAACGACGCGAGCACCACACGACGCAGGACCGCCCACCGACGCCGGCGCCCCCGCACCCCGACCGAGGGCACGAGGGCGCCGGCACCGTACGGGCGACCTCCGGAGGCTATCCCTGGCGGGCGAGGTCGGCCGCGCCGACGAGCCCGGCCTGGCCGCCGAGTTGGGCGGCGAGGACCTGCGCGTGCGGCCGGTACTGGCCGCCGACCAGCCAACGGCGGAAGGACTTGCGGATGGGCTCCAGGACGAGTTCGCCCTCGTCGGAGACACCGCCGCCGACGATGAAGGCGGAGGGGTCGAAGAGCGAGGCCAGGTCGGCCAGGCCGGCGCCGGCCCAGCGGGCGAGCTCGCGGAAGGAGTCGACGGCGACCTTGTCGCCCTCGCGCGCGGCGCGGCTGACGTGCTGGCCCTGGATGCCCTCGGGCGTGCCGTCGCCCAGCGACAGCAGAAGCGCGGCGTTCTCCGGTTGGGCGACGGCCCGCTGCTTGGCGTAGCGCACCAGTGCGCGGCCGGAGGCGTACTGCTCCCAGCAGCCCTGGCTGCCGCAGCCGCACAGCAGGCCGTCGGGGACCATGCGGATGTGGCCGAACTCGCCGGCCGCGCCGAAGCGGCCGCGGCGCAGCTTGTTGCCGATGATGATGCCGCCGCCGAGGCCGGTGCCCAGGGTGATGCAGATGACGTCGTCGTGGCCCTGGCCCGCGCCGAAGCGGTACTCGCCCCAGGCTGCGGCGTTGGCGTCGTTCTCGACGACGACCGGCAGCCCGACGCGCTGCTCGACCTTGTCCTTCAGCGGCTCGTGGCGCCACCGGATGTTGGGCGCGAAGAGCACGGTGGCGCGCTTGTCATCGACGTAGCCGGCGGCGCCGATGCCGACGGCCTCGACCGTGTGGTTGGCGCTGACGTCGTGCACCGCTGTCGCGATGGCATCGACGACACCCTCGGAGGTCTGCGGGGTCGGCACCTTGACGATCTCGAGGATCGCGCCTTCCTCGTCGACCACGCCGGCCGCGATCTTCGTGCCGCCGATGTCGACGCCGATGGTGAGTCCCATGTGTCCCTCAGTAGTCGGTCGATCCCCGCTGCGTCCAACCGTACCGGAGGGCAGGGCACGCCCTGTCCGGGCCCGGTGTTTCACGCCGGGTCCGCGTCGCGCCGCCGTGGCGCCGCTGTGTCGTGGCGCCGCTCAGTCCAGGTCGATGCGCTCGCTGGGCGGGGTGTCCCCGCCGGAGGTCCAGCGGCGTTCCTGCCCGCTCACTGCGGCGCGGTAGGCGGCCAGCAGCTCGGCGCCCGCGGCCGCGAGGTGGTCGAAGACCTCGGGGTTGCGCTCGACGATCGGCTCCACGGCCTGCTTGACCTGGGAGATCAGTCCCTGAGCCGCCATCTCGGCGGCGGGGTTGCGGAGCATCGACAGCCGGTCCGTGACGGCTTCCGCCAGGCGCCGCAGTTCCTCGCCCGCGCTGCCGGGGGTCTGGCCGCTCTGCTGCCGCCGGCGTGCGTTCTCGGCGGCGATGTCCTCCGCGCTCGCCTTGGCCCAGGCGTCGGAATGGGTGTCGTCGGGGCGGGCCGCGCGGTCCGTGGATTCGCTCATGGTGGCTCCGTAAGGCTCCGGCTTGGTACCAACGACGGTACCCGAACGGGGGCGGCGGTATCAGTGTTCGCTGTTCAGCGGGGCCAAAGACCGGGATCCGGGACGAACCGGACCTGCAGGGAGCCGTCGCGGAGCGCGGCGCCGGCCACGCTGCAGCGGCGCAGCGCGGAGGGCAGCGGGAGGATGCGGCGGTGCCCCTCGGCGTCGACGACGAGTTCGTCGCCCCGGCGCACGAGGTCGACGGTCTCGCGTGTCGCGCCCGGCAGCGGCAGCCGCCACAGGAAATGGCCCTCGTCGGCGAGCCGGTCCTCGGTGCTCCACGGCAAAGCCGCGGGGCCCTCGGGCGCGTCGCCGGGCGGCTGGGCGGCGAGCCGGGCGAGGTCCCCGGCGCCGCGCGGTTCACGGCCGAGGTGGGGCACCTCGTGCAGCGCGGTGGGCGTGCCGGCGAGTTCCGCGCGCAGGGCGCGCACTTCCTTGCGGCGGTGGCCCGCCAGTTCGGCCAGCCACGGGTCCGGCGACCCGTCGGGCAGCAGCCGGTTGACGACGACCGCCTCGAGGCGATGGCCGTACAGGGCCAGTCCGGTGCGGGCCCGGCGCACCGCGTCGGCGGCGTGCGCGCCGGGGGCCACGACGAGCCGGACCGTCGTGGCCGCGTCCTCGATCACGGCCTGGGCGGCGGCCAGTTCGCGGTCGGCGCGGGCGGCGGCCTCGTAGGCCCAGGCGCCGGGCGCGGGCACGCCGGCGAGCTGGGCGAGGACGGGGCGCAGGGCACGGGCGGCCTGCCGTTCCCGCGGCACCAACCGGTCGATGTAGCGGCGCAGTTGCGCGGGCAGCGCCAGCGCGGCGAGGGCTTCGTGGACGGGCGGGAGGTCGACGACCACGAGGTCCCATCCCCCGGCGGTGTCGCGCAGGGCGCGCAGCAGCGCGAAGGCGTCGGCGCCGGGGAGTTCGGTGAGTTCCTCCGGGTCCAGCGGCGCCGCGCCGAGCAGGTCGAGCAGGGAGCCCAGGCGCTGCTGCACGGCTTGGGCGTCGGCCCGGAAGGCGGCGGCCGCGTCCAGGCGCCCGGCCCACAGGCCGGGGACGGACGGGACGGGGGCGATGCGCGGGGCGGCCCCGGCCTCCCGCCGTTCACCTGCGCCCTCGGCAGGGGCGGGCGCCGGTTCCAGCACTCGTTCCAGGGAGGCGTCGCGGTCGGTGGAGAGCAGCAGTACGCGTCGTCCGGGCGCGCTCGCGGCCACGGCGGTGGCGGCGGCCACTGTCGTGCGCCCGGCGCCACCCGTACCGGTGACCAGCAGTGTCCGCACGTCAGCCCTGAGACTCGACGCGCTTCTTGAGGCCGGCCAGGGCGCGGTCGATGATGACCTTCTCGGCCTTGCGCTTGATCATGCCGAGCATGGGGATCTTGACGTCGACGGTCAGCTGGTAGGTGACCTCGGTGCGCTTGCCGTCCTCGAGCGGGGCCAGGACGTAGGCGCCGTCCAGGGTGCGCAGCATCTGGGACTTGACCAGGGTCCAGCGGACCTCGGTGCCGCCGACCCAGGTGTAGGCGAGGGTGTGGTCGTCCTTGATCGCGCCCGCGTCCAGGAGGAGCCGGACCTGCTCGGCTCGGCCGTCCCCGCCGGTGGAGAGGATCTCGGCCTCCTTCACCTCGCCGGTCCACTCCGGGTAACGGGCGAAGTCCGCGATGACGTCCATGACGTCGGCCGGGGCCGCGTCGATCGTGATGCTCGACCTGGTGTGTTCCGCCATCGCCGTGGCCCTCCGGGGCGTCGCGTCGTACCTGCTGTCGTATGTCTGCTGGTGAAGGCTACCGCCTGGTCGGGCGGCCGCAGACCGCCGGGCCGCTCACCACTGCAGGGCCCAGGGCGTTCGGGTGGAGTTGAAATGGCCGACATTCACGCATTCGGTCGTCCCCAGGCGCATCCGCCGCACGAGCGGCTGGTGGACGTGACCGAAGAGCGCGTACTTGGGGCGCGTCCGGCGGATCGCGTCGAGCAGCGCCTCGCTGCCGCGTTCGAAACGGCGGGCGACGGTGTCGTAGCAGAGCTCCGGGACGGCGGGAGGGATGTGCGAGCAGAGAACGTCGACGCGGCCGAGTGCCTCCACCTTGGCGGCGTACGTCTCGTCGTCGATCTCGTACGGGGTGCGGTAGGGGGTGCGCAGCCCGCCGCCGACGAAGCCGAAGACCAGGCCGCCGATCTCGGCGGTGGCGCCGTCCAGCACCGTGGTGCCGGGCCGGGCGTACTCCGGCCAGAGCGCGGGGATGTCGACGTTGCCGTAGGTGGCGTAGGTGGGGGTGGGGAAGGCGGCGAACAGTTCGGCGTACTGCCGGCGCACGGCGGCCTCGATGGCGGTGCGCCGGTCGGTGCCGAGCCCGGCCCACAGCTCGCGGTCGAGGGCGCGGGCCTCGTCCCAGCGCAGCGCCGTGCGCAGGCCGACCATGCGGGAGGCGTTCTCGGCGCCGAACAGGTCGGGGAAGATGCCCCGGGAGTGGTCGGCGTAGTCGAGGAAGAGGATCAGGTCGCCGAGACAGACCAGCGCGTCGGCGCCGTCGCCGGCCTGGGTGAGGGCCTCGGCGGCACCGTGGACGTCACTGACGACATGGACCCGCATGACGATCACTCTAGGACGCGCCGGGCGGCCCCGGGGAGGCGCACCCGGACGCCTCGGTTACCTGCGGGTCACCGAGGGGCTCGACTACGCTTCCGACCAGCGGATCCGCGCCGGGCCGCGGTGCGCTCACCGCGCGTAGAGAACCGTGTCACACAAAACATCTACACGGTGCCCTCTACCGCAGAACTTTACCGGTGGGTAACGTCCAGGCCGACCGTTCCCCGCTCAACCGCACAGCGGACGCAGCCCGCCCCGCAGCCGGCGCCGATGAGGAGCAGCAGTTTGCGCGAGTTCAGCCTTCCGGCTCTCTACGAGGTCCCCGCTGACGGGAACCTGACGGACCTCATCCGCCGCAACGCCGCTCAGCACCCCGATGTTCCCGTCATCGCCCGGAAGACCGCGGCCGGAGACTGGGCCGACGTCACCGCCGCCGCCTTCCTCGCGGACGTCCGGACCGCCGCGAAGGGCCTGATCGCCGCGGGCGTGCAGCCCGGGGAGCGGGTGGCCCTGATCTCCCGCACGCGGTACGAGTGGACCCTCTTCGACTTCGCCGTCTGGAGCGCCGGCGCGGTCACCGTCCCCGTCTACGAGACCTCCTCCGCCGAGCAGATCGAGTGGATCCTCGGTGACTCCGGCGCCGTCGCGGCCATCGTGGAGACCGAGGCCCACGAGAAGTCCCTCGAGTCGGTGCGCGACCGCCTGCCGCAACTCAAGCACGTGTGGCGGATCGAGGGGGGCGCGGTCGAGGCCCTCGGCGCGGCAGGCGCGGACGTCGCCGACGCGACGGTGGACGAGCGCACCTCCCTGGCCACCGCCGACTCGCCGGCCACCATCGTGTACACCTCGGGCACCACCGGACGCCCCAAGGGCTGTGTGCTCACCCACCGCGCGTTCTTCGCCGAGTGCGGCAACGTCGTGGAACGCCTGAAGCCGCTCTTCCGCACCGGCGACTCCTCGATCCTGCTCTTCCTGCCGCTGGCGCACGTCTTCGGCCGGCTGGTCGAGGTCGCCGCCGTCATGGCGCCGGTCAAGCTCGGGCTCGTCGGCGACGTCAGGAACCTCACCGCCGATCTGGCCGCCTTCCGGCCGACGCTGCTGCTGGGCGTGCCGCGGGTCTTCGAGAAGGTCTACAACGCCGCGCGCGCCAAGGCGCAGGCGGACGGCAAGGGGAAGATCTTCGACCGGGCCACCGAGGTGGCGATCGCGTACAGCCGTGCGCTGGACTCGGCGAGCGGCCCCTCGCTGGGCCTGAGGTTCCGGCACAGGATCTTCGACCTGCTGGTCTACGGCAAGCTGCGCGCCGTGCTCGGCGGCCGCGCCGAGTACTCGGTCTCCGGCGGCGCGCCGCTGGGCGAGCGGCTCGGCCACTTCTACCGCGGCATCGGCTTCACGGTTCTGGAGGGCTACGGTCTGACCGAGTCCTGCGCGGCCACCGCCTTCAACCCCTGGGACCGCACCAAGATCGGCACCGTCGGCCAGCCGCTGCCGGGCTCCACCGTCCGCATCGCCGACGACGGCGAGGTGCTGCTCCACGGCGAGCACCTGTTCTCGGGCTACTGGAACAACGAGGCGGCCACCGCCGAGGCCGTCACCGACGGCTGGTTCCACACCGGTGACATCGGGACGCTCGACGAGGACGGCTACATCACCATCACCGGCCGCAAGAAGGAGCTCATCGTCACCGCGGGCGGCAAGAACGTGGCCCCGGCGGTGATCGAGGACCGGATCCGCGCCCATGCGCTGATCGCGGAGTGCATGGTGGTCGGCGACGGCAAGCCCTTCGTCGGCGCGCTGGTCACCCTGGACGAGGAGTTCCTGCCCCGCTGGGCCGCGCAGCACGGCAAGTCCGCCCGCAGTGCAGCCGAGTTGCGCGAGGACCCGGAGCTGCTGGCCGAGGTGCAGTCGGCGGTCGACGACGGCAACGCCGCGGTGTCCCAGGCGGAGGCGGTGAAGAAGTTCCGCGTCCTGGCGACGCAGTTCACCGAGGAGTCCGGTCATGTGACGCCCTCGCTCAAGCTGAAGCGCAACGTGGTGCTGCGGGACTTCGCGGACGAGATCGCCGCGATCTACCGCTGATCTTGTGAGAGTGCCCCGGCCTTCAGGCCGGGGGTGAATCGCATCTCAGAACTGCTCTGACCTCAACCGTGGGCGCGGGTCCGCACGGTCTACCCGGGCCCACGGTTGGCCGCGCTCAGTCCGGGCGCTTCTGCTGCGCGATGTAGTCCTTGACCACTTGGAGCGGCGCACCGCCGCACGAGCCGGCGAAATATGAGGGCGACCAGAACCGGCCGTGCATGATCGCCCGGTTGACCCGGCCGGTGAACTCCGCGCGCAGGCGGCGGGAGGAGACGCCCTTGAGGCTGTTGACCAGGCTGGCGAGCGCGACCTTCGGCGGGTAGTGCACGAGCAGGTGGACGTGGTCAGCCTCGCCGTTGAACTCCTTC
>NZ_JBYIQP010000007.1:0-132226 GCF_057707665.1 Actinacidiphila sp. bgisy167
CGCGCAGCCGCTGGCCCCGGCGCCGTCGCCTTCCCAGCCGAGCACCGTCAAGTAGCGGACAGCGGCCACCAAGGGGCGCCGGTCACCGACCGGCGCCCCTTTTCCCTGCCCGCCGCCGGTGACGCTTCGGCGCCCTCCCGGCACAGGCCCTTGACGCTCCGGCCACGGGCCCCTACGGTGCTCGCACACCAACAGGAAAGTTTCCTAACCACTACTGCGCTCATCAGGCACGCGCGAGCCGTCGCAAGGAGGAGGGCGAGACCGTGGCCGGTCCCCCCACGAGCCCGGGAACGCCCGGCATCCCCGGCACACCGCGGGTGCTGCGGGCGATGAACGACCGCGCCGCTCTCGACCTTCTCATCGAACACGGCCCGCTCTCCCGCACCCGGATCGGCAAGCTCACCGGTCTGTCCAAGCCCACCGCCTCCCAGCTGCTCGCCCGTCTCGAGGCGGCCGGACTGGTCCTCGCCACCGGTACGACCGCCGGACGGCCGGGGCCCAACGCCCAGCTGTACGCCGTCAACCCCGCGGCCGCGCACGTCGCCGGCCTCGACGTGACCACCGACCGCATCCGCGCCGCCGTCGCCGACATCACCGGCCGGGTGACCGGCGTCTTCGAGCTCGCCACCCCCGGCCGGGGACGGCGCGGCCTGGGCGGCGCCGTCGAACAGGTCGTCCAGGCCGTCGACGGCGCGGTCACGGACGCCGGACTGCACCTGGCCGACCTGCACCGGGTCGTCGTCGGCACCCCGGGCGCCTTCGACCCCAGCACCGGCCGGCTGCGCTACGCCAGCCACCTGCCCGGCTGGCACTCCCCCGCCCTCCTGGACGAACTGGCCGCCGCCCTGCCCGTTCCCCTGGAGTACGACAACGACGTGAACCTCGCCGCCGTCGCCGAGCAGCGGCTCGGCGCGGCCCGGGGCCACGACGACTTCGTCCTGCTGTGGAACGAGGAGGGCATCGGCGCGGCCATCGTGATCGGTGGCCGGCTGCACCGCGGCTGGACGGGCGGGGCCGGCGAGGTCGGCTTCATGCCGGTGCCGGGAACCCCGCTGGTCCGGCACGTCGCCAAGGCCAACGCCGGCGGCTTCCAGGAACTGGCCGGCTGCAACGCGGTGCTGCGCATCGCGCGGGAGCTGGGACTGCCCGTGCCGCGGGGGTCGCAGGCCGAGGGCGCCTCGGCGCTGCTCGCCGCCGCGGCGGAGTCCGGTGACTCCGGTGGCGACGCGCACACGGAACTGCTGCGGCGCTTCGCCACGGGGCTCGCCGTCGGGCTGGCCTCGCTGGTGACCGTCCTCGATCCCGGGCTGATCGTCCTGGCCGGCGGGGTGATCGCCGCGGGCGGGGAGCCGCTGCGCTCCCTGGTCCAGTCCGAACTGGCCGAACTGGCCGTGCCCCGGCCCCGGCTGGTGCTCGGCGGCGTACCGGACGACCCCGTCCTCTCCGGGGCGCTGCAGAGCGCCCTGGCCACCACCCGCGACGAGGTGTTCGACACCTCGCGCTGACCGCGACAGCCCACCCGCCGCACCCCCTGCCGCACCACCCGCACTCGCACCCGCACACAGCGGACGGACCCCCTGGGTCCCTCCGCCGGTCTCGCACACCCCCGAACCGCCCGAAGTCCCCCGGAGGAAGCGAAGTGTCCGGTACCACCAAGACGGCCGCGGCCGCTGTCGCGGCAGCCGCCGCGATGACCCTGTTGACGAGCGCGTGCACGGGCTCCGCCAACACCACCGCAGGCGACGACCCCACCAAGGACGTGACCATCACCTTCTGGCACGGCTGGTCCGCTCCCAGCGAGGTGAAGGCCATCGACGCCAACGTCAAGGCGTTCGAGAAGGCCCACCCCACCATCCACGTCAAGGTGCAGGGCAACATCACCGACGACAAGATCAACCAGGCGCTGCGGGCCGGCGGTCCCAACGCCCCCGACGTCGTCTCCTCCTTCACTACTGACAACGTCGGAAAGTTCTGCTCCTCCAACGCCTTCGCCGACCTGGATCCGTTCCTGGAGAAGTCGGACATCGACCCGGCCGCGACCTTCCCCGAGCCGATGCTGGAGTACACCCAGTTCGAGGGGAAGCGCTGCACACTGCCGCTGCTCGGCGACGCCTACGGCCTCTACTACAACAAGGACGCCTTCAGGGCCGCCGGCATCTCCGCCCCGCCGAAGACGCTCTCGGAGTTCAAGGCCGACGCGGTCAAGCTCACCAAGAGCAAGGGCGACTCCTACGGTCAACTCGGCTTCATGCCGAACTTCCACGGCTACGAGTCCACCGCCATGCACCTGGCCGCACAGTGGGAGGCGGAGTACTTCGACGCCGAGGGCAGGTCGAACATCGCCAAGGACCCGGGGTTCGCCGTCATGTTCACCTGGCAGCAGGACATGGTGAAGGCGCTCGGCGGTTACCGGAAGCTGGAGAAGTACCGGTCGTCCTTCGGTGACGAGTGGGGCGCCAAGAACCCCTTCCACACCGGCCAGGTGGCCATGGCCATCGACGGCGAGTGGCGGGCCGGCATGGCCGAGGAGGCCGGTGTGCCGTTCGAGATCGGCGTCGCCCCCTTCCCCGTGCCGGACGACCAGGCCGACACCTACGGCAAGGGCTACCTGTCGGGCACGATCATCGGCGTCGCCAACACCAGCGCCAAGAAGAACGCCGCCTGGGAGCTGGTGAAGTACATGACCACCGACACCCGCGCGGTGGTGGGCTTCGCCAACGCCATCCACAACGTGCCGTCCACGCTTGCGGCCCTGAAGTCGCCGGAGCTGGACGCTGATCCCCACTTCCGCACCTTCGTGGAGATCGCGCAGAACCCCCACAGCACCACCACCCCCGCCAGCGTCAACGGCGGCACCTACCAACTGACGCTGCAGGACTTCGGCTACGCCTATGAGGCGGGCAAGCAGACCGACCTGGCCGCCGGCCTCAAGGGCGTCGACGAGCAGGTCGACAAGGACATCGCGCAGGCCCGCTGATGACCACCGTCCACCCGATGCTGAGGGCGAGGCGCCGCCGTGAGGCGCTTCGCACCCTCGCCTTCATGTCGCCCTGGGTGATCGGCTTCGGCGTCTTCTTCGCCTATCCCCTGGTCTCGACCGTCTACTTCTCCTTCATGAAGTACGACGGCTTCACGGCGCCGACCTGGAACGGCGTCAGGAACTGGTCGTACGTCTTCGGCGACTACCCGTATCTCTGGCCGGCCCTGCGCAACACCCTGTGGCTGGTCGTGGTCATGGTCAGTCTGCGGGTCGTGTTCGGGCTCGGGATCGGGCTGCTGATCACGAAGGTCAAGACGGGTGCGGGGCTGTTCCGCACCGCGTTCTACCTGCCCTATCTGGCCCCGCCGGTCGCCGCGACGATGGCCTTCGCCTTCCTGCTCAACCCCGGCACCGGACCGGTCGACCACCTGCTGGACACGGCCGGCCTGCCCACGCCCGGCTGGTTCAACGACCCGTCCTGGTCCAAGCCCGCCCTCACCCTGCTGGCTCTGTGGGGCATCGGCGACCTCATGGTCATCTTCATGGCGGCGCTCCTCGACGTGCCCAAGGAGCAGTACGAGGCCGCCGAGCTGGACGGGGCCGGTCCCTGGGCGCGGTTCCGCTACGTCACGCTGCCGAACATCTCCCCCATCGTGATGTTCGCCGTCGTGACCGGGGTGATCCAGACGATGCAGTACTACACGCAGCCCCTGGTCGCCGGAAAGGTCGCCAGCGGCGTCATCGGCGGTTCTGGCCAGCAGTTCGAGCCCGGCTACCCGGACAAGTCCACGCTGACGCTGCCGCAGCTGGTCTACAACCTCGGCTTCCAGCGCTTCGACACCGGTGCGGCCTGTGTCGTCGCCCTCGTGCTCTTCGCGTTGGCCATGGCCTTCACCGCGCTCCTGATGCGCCGCCGCAGCGGCTTCCTGACGGCGGAGGACTGACGCCGATGACCACTCACGCCACCCTCGCCCCTTCCGCCACGACGCCCGCCACCGGCCTCCCCTCCGGCGCCCGGCGCGCGGCCGCCCGCAGGGCGGCACTGCGCTGGATCGCGGTGCACGCCCTGGGGATCGCCGCCGCGCTCTTCTTCGTCCTTCCGTTCGTCTTCGTTCTTCTCACAGCGGTGATGAGCGACAACCAGGCCCTCACCCGCGACCTGTGGCCGAGGACCTGGGAGTGGGGGAACTTCGCCACCGTCTGGGACACCCCCGGTTTCCTCACCTGGTGGCGCAACACGCTGCTGTACGCGGGCCTCGGGACGGTGCTGACCGTCGTCTCCAGCACGCCGGTCGCCTACGCCCTGGCAAGGTTCCGCTTCCGCGGGCGCCATCTGTCACTGATGCTCGTGATCGCCACGATGATGCTGCCCCCGCAGGTCGTCATCGTGCCCATGTACTTGTTCTGGGCGAAGCAGTTGCACCTGTCCGGCACCCTGTGGCCGCTGATCATCCCGATGGCCTTCGGCGACGCCTTCACCATCTTCCTGCTCCGGCAGTTCCTGCTCACCATCCCCAAGGAGTACACCGACGCGGCGAAGGTCGACGGCTGCGGCGAACTGCGCACGATGCTGCGCGTCGTGCTGCCGATGGCGAAGCCGGCCATCGCGGCAGCGGCGCTGTTCCAGTTCTTCTACTGCTGGAACGACTACTTCGGCCCGCAGATCTACGCGAGCGAGAACCCCGCCGCCTGGACCCTGAGCTACGGCCTGGAGTCCTTCAAGGGCGCGCACCACACTGACTGGAACCTGACGATGGCCGCCACGGTGCTGGTCATGGCACCCGTGATCGTCGTCTTCTTCTTCGCGCAAAAGGCCTTCATCGAAGGCGTGACATTGACGGGAGTCAAAGGTTGAAGCTCGCGGTCGTGGGCGGCGGGTCCACGTACACCCCCGAACTCATCGACGGGTTCGCCCGTCTGCGGGAGACCCTTCCGGTCGAGGAACTGGTCCTGGTCGACCCCGCCGAGGACCGGCTGCGACTGGTCGGCGGGCTCGCCCGGCGCATCCTCGCCCGCCAGGGCCACCCCGGCACCGTGACCACCACCACGGACCTGGACGCGGGCGTCCACGGCGCCGACGCCGTCCTGCTGCAGCTGCGCGTCGGCGGCCAGGCCGCCCGGGCGCAGGACGAGGCATGGCCGCTGGAGTGCGGCTGCGTCGGCCAGGAGACGACCGGCGCGGGGGGACTCGCCAAGGCGCTGCGCACGGTGCCGGTGGTGCTGGACATCGCCGAGCGGGTCCGGCGGGCCGCCCCCGACGCCTGGATCATCGACTTCACCAACCCCGTCGGCATCGTCACCCGCGCCCTGCTGCAGGCCGGGCACAAGGCCGTCGGCCTGTGCAACGTCGCCATCGGCTTCCAGCGGAAGTTCGCCGGGCTGCTCGGCGTGGCGCCCGAGCAGGTCCACCTCGACCATGTGGGCCTCAACCACCTCACCTGGGAACGCGCGGTGCGGATCGGTGGCCCGGCCGGCGAGGACGTGCTGCCGAAGCTGCTCGCCGAGCACGGCGACGCCGTCGCCGCCGACCTCCGTCTGCCGCGCGCGGTGCTGGACCGGCTGGGCGTGGTGCCCTCCTACTACCTGCGCTACTACTACGCCCACGACGAGGTCGTGAGGGAGCTGCGCACCCGGCCCTCCCGGGCCGCCGAGGTGGCCGCCATCGAGACGGAGCTGCTGGAGATGTACGGGGACGAGACCCTCGACGAGAAGCCGGAGCTGCTCGCCCGTCGCGGCGGCGCCTACTACTCCGAGGCCGCTGTGGCCCTCGCCTCCTCCCTGCTGCGGGACACCGGCGACGTGCAGGTCGTCAACGCCCTCAACAACGGAACCCTCCCCTTCCTCCCCGACGACGCGGTCATCGAAATCCCGGCCACCGTGGACGCGAACGGGACGCGCCCGCTGCCCGTGCCGCCCCTGGAGCCCCTGTTCGCCGGGCTGGTCGCGAACGTCACCGCCTACGAGGACCTGGCGCTGACCGCCGCCGTGCACGGCGGACGCGACCGGGTCTTCAAGGCCCTGCTGTCGCACCCCCTCGTCGGCCAGTACGAGTACGCCGAAGCCCTGACCGACCGTCTGATCGCGCACAACAGGGAGCACCTCGCGTGGGCCTGAACCCTCTCGTCGCCGACGGCGTGCTCGCCGTCGACGCGGGCAACAGCAAGACCGACGTCGCACTCGTCGCCGCCGACGGGACGGTGCTCGGCACCGCCCGCGGCGGCGGGTTCCAGCCGCAGACCACGGGCACCGAGGCGGCGGTCGAGGTGATCGCCCGCATCGTCGGGCGGGCGGCCGCCGCCGCCGGCCTCTCCCCGCGCCCCGGGCAGCCGCTGGTGCGGCACGTCTCCGCGTGCCTGGCCAACGCCGACCTGCCCGTCGAGGAGCAGCAGCTCGAGAGCGCCGTCCACGCCCGCGGCTGGGGCGAGGGCACCCGCGTCGCCAACGACACCTTCGCTCTGCTGCGCGCCGGTGTCGACGAGCCCCGCGGGGTCGCCGTGGTGTGCGGCGCGGGCATCAACTGCGCGGGCATGCTGCCGGACGGCCGTACGGCGCGCTTCCCCGCCATCGGCCACCTGTCAGGCGACTGGGGAGGCGGGGCGGGCCTGGCCGACGAGGCCCTGTGGTGGGCGGCGCGCGCCGAGGACGGGCGCGGCGGCGCCACCGCGCTCGCGGCCACGCTGCCCGGGCACTTCGGCCTGACCTCGATGTACGCACTGATCGAGGCGCTGCACCTGGGGCACATCGCCCTCGCCCGCAAGCACGAGCTGACGCCCGTGCTCTTCGCCACCGCGCAAGGCGGCGACCCGGTCGCCCGGGCCATCGTGGAACGGCAGGCCGAGGAGATCGTGGTGATGGCCACGGTCGCGCTGCGCCGGCTCGGCCTTCTCGACGAGGAGACCGACGTCGTCCTCGGCGGCGGGGTGCTGGCCGCCCGCCATCCGCTGCTGCTGGACTCCGTGACCTACCTGCTGGCCGTCTCGGCGCCCAAGGCGGCTCCCAAAGTCGTCACATCGCCGCCGGTCCTCGGCGCCGCACTATTGGGCCTGGACCGCACCGGCGCGCCCGCCGAGGCGCACACGCGGCTGCGGGCGCGACTCGAAACGGTGGGCTCCGTGGCATAACCGGGCGTACGCCGGGGAACCGAACACACTCACCCATGCGTGGTGATTCCCAAGGCGGTGGTGCGCGGGGGACCCTGCGGGCGGCAGACAGGCGGTGCGGACCGCAAGATCCACCCAATCCCTGGGTGGATGTCGGTGACGACGGCCATACTGCTGGTCATGGGCTCGTCGCGCGTACGCGCGGGGGAACGGGTCGGGGGGAGGGCCGGCAGGTGACACGGACGCCGATGAGGACGCAGTCGCCGACCGTGCGGGCGGACACACCCGCACCCGGCGGCGGGCGCCCACGGGCTTGGGTGGAACGGCCGCGCGCGTGGCGCGCCGCGGCCACCACGGAACCTGGACGGCTGCGGATCATCGGGGCGCTGCTGGCCCTGCTCGTCGTCGCCTTCGGCGCGGTGACGGCCTGGCAGATCACCGAACGGGCCGCCGCGGCCGACGACGTGATCCGGCACAGCGGGCCGCTGAGCGCCCGCGCGGCGGACATCTACCGCTCGCTCGCCGACGCGGACGCCACCGCCGCCGGCGGCTTCCTCGCCGGTGGCGACGACCCCGAGCAGGACCGCGAGCGCTACACCCGTGACATCCGGATCGCCTCGCGGAACATCGCGGAGGCGGCGGCCAGTTCGCAGGACTCGACGCAGGCGCGGGCCCGCCTGGAGCGGCTGAACGAGCGGCTGTCGGTCTACACCGGCCTGGTCGAGCGGGCCCGCGCCAACAACCGCCAGGGCTTCCCGGTGGGCGGGGCGTACCTGCGGCGCGCCAACGAGATGATGAGCGACGAGATCCTTCCGGACGCCAAGCAGCTGTGGACGTTCGAGACCGCGCGGCTGAACGCGGACTACGAGGACGCCGGGAGGCGTCCGCTGGCCGCCTGGGCGCTCGGCCTCGCCGCGCTCGCCGCGCTGGTGTGGGCGCAGCGGCGCTCGTACCGGCGGACCCGACGGGTGCTCAGCCCCGGCATGCTGGCCGGCACGGTGGCCACCGCCGCGGTGCTGCTGTGGCTGGTCGCGGGGCACAGCGTCGCCCGCGCGCACCTCGAGGACTCCCACACACACGGGGCGCAGTCGCTGCAGGTCCTCAACGAGGCCCGGATCCAGTCCCTGCAGGCCCGCGGCAACGAGAACCTGACGCTCGTGGCCCGCGGCGCCGGGGACGCCTACAGCGCGGCCTACGACGAGCAGTTGCAGGGCCTGGCGGGCACGGAGGCCGACGGGCGCACGGGCCTGCTGGCGCAGGCGCTCCACCTCGCCGACGACGAGCGGGGCCGGGGAAGCGTCACCTCCGCGATGAAGGCCGCGAAGGCCTGGTGGGAGCTGCGCGGCGAGGCCCGCGAGAAGGAGGACGCGGGCGACTACCTGGACGCCGTGGCGCAGACGATCGGCGGCACGTACGCGGACGGCAGTCGGCCCGAGCAGTACACCGGCTTCTGCTTCGACCGGGTCGACAGCGAACTCGCCCGTGCCGTCGGCCACGAGCAGCGCGAGTTCGAACAGGCCGCCGCCGAGGGGCGCGGCGCGCTGGACGGGCTGGTTCCGGGGGCCGCGCTGCTGGCGGTGCTCGGCGCCGCGGGCGCGGTGCTCGGCATAGGGCGCCGGCTGTCGGAGTACCGATGAGCGGGGGGAGTCCGCCGATGGGACGTGTGAAGGAGCACGAGGAGGGCGGGCGGCGCGTGCGGGGCTGGGCGGCCGTGGGCTGCGCGGCCGCGTTGGTCGCGGCCGCGTTGGTCGCGGCCGCGGCCGCCGGCGCCGTGCTGCCGCCGCGGGAGGGCACGGGGCCGGAGCAGCCGGAGACGCGAACGGCGGCTGCCGGGACACCCGCCGTCGCGCCGGCGAACGCCGCGGCCGATGACGACTGCGGCGGCCACCCGGAGGCGAGCCTGCGGCCGTCCGCGGCGAGCGGTCCGGCGATCGAGCGGATCAGGAAGCGCGGCAAGCTGATCGTCGGGGTCGACCAGAACGGCTACCGCTGGAGCTACCGCGACCCGGTCTCCCGGAAGATCGTCGGTTTCGACATCGACCTGGCCAAGGCCATCGCCGAGGACATCCTCGGCAGCGAGGACGCCATCGTCTACAAGAGCGTGCCGACGGCCAAGCGCTTCGACGCCGTCAACGAACGCGACGTGGACATGGTCGTGGGCACCGTGAGCATCACCTGCGAACGGATCAGGAAGCGGCACATCGCCTTCTCCACCGCCTACTTCGAGGTCGGTCAGCAACTGCTGGTCCCCCGTCAGGGTTCCACCGTCAGGGGGTTGGACTCCTCCGTGAGCGGGAAACGGATCTGCTTCGCGCGGGGCAGCACGGCCGAGAGCGAACTGGAGAAGGTGAAGGACCGGCTGCGGCCCCGCGTCGTCCTCGTGGACAGCCAACTGGACTGCCTGGTGAAGCTGCAACTCGGCGAGGCCGACGCCGTGTTCACCGACAACGCGCTCGGCGCCGCCCAGGCCGCCCAGGACCCGGCGGTGCGGCTGGTGGGCACCCCGGTCACCACCGAGTACTACGGCGTGGCGATGAACGAGCAGGACACAGACCTGGTGCGCCGGGTCAGCAAGGTGCTGGCGGACTACCGCGGCGGGGGGCCGGACAGCCGGTGGATGCGGGCATACCGTAGCTGGCTGGAGGCGGACCTTCCGGGCGTCACCGGGCCGCCGAAGCCGCTCTACAGGGACTAGGGCAGCGGGAAGCACGGGAGACCGGCGGGGAAGGGAGGAAGGTGCGATGGCGGTCGCGGGACCATCGGGACCGGCGATGAGCCGTGAGGACGTCGACCGCGCCCTGGCCCGGCTCGCGGACGAGCGGGACGCGATCGAGGCGACCCTGCTCGCCCTGCAGGACCACTCGGGCCGCAGGCTGCTGGAGGGCGCGGAGCTCAGCGGTGCCACCAAGGAGCGCTGGGCCGCCGCCGAGCAGGCCATAGCCCTGCTGTGGGCGCACTTCGACGCCTACAGCGAGGCCCTGGCCACCGCCCGGGGCCTGCGCGGCCGCCGCCGCTGGCCCACCCAGAGCGAACTGCGGGAGCTGACCGAGTTGCTGCGCGGCAGCGGCGTCACCGTCTCCGGCGGTGCCGTGCCGGAGGCCGCACGGGGTCTGACCGGTCCGGCCCGGCTGAGCGAACGGCTCAGTCTGGAGCAGCTGCTGGCACGGATGAACGAATGGTACGCGCAGGTGCTGGAGGTGGTGTCCGCCGCCGACGCGGTGTGGTCGGCGCTGCCCGCGCGCATCGACCTGCTGGTCGCGGAGGCGCACCGCATCCGTGCCCTCGCCGAGTCCGTCGGGGTGCGCCCCGGCACCCATCCCGCGGGCGACGACCTCGCCGGAATGCTGGACTCGCTGGCCGTGCTGCGCGTCGAGGTCCTCTCCGACCCACTCGCCTTCTGGTCGGGCGGCCGGCCCGACACGGGCCGCTACGACCGGGCCGGGAGGGCGCTGGAGGACATACGGCGTGAGGTCGAGGCCGTCCTGCACGTCCGTGACGACGCCGACCACCGGCTGACGCGGCTGCGGGACGTCCTCTCGCGCGCCGACCTCACCCTCACCGAGGCACGCAGCGCCCGCGTCGAGGTGCTCGCCAAGATCGCGGCCTCGGAGGTGCCCGCGGTCAGCGGCGCGCCGGTCGCGCTGCAGGAACAGCTCTCCGCCGCCGTCGACCTCCGCAGGAGCGGTCAGTGGCACCTGCTGTCGCCGCTGCTGGACGGTCTCGAACAGCGCGCCGACGACGAGTTGCTGCGCGCCCGCGACTCGCTGACCGCGGTCACCGCGCCGCTGGCCGTCCGCGCCGAGCTGCGCGGCCGGCTCGACGCCTATCGGGCCAAGGTGGCGCGCCTCGGCATGGCCGAGGACCCGCTCCTGATGGAGCGGTACGACCACGCGCGGCGTCTGCTGTGGAGCGCGCCGTGCGACCTGCGTGCCGCGGAGAACGCGCTGCTGCGCTATCAGCAGGCCGTCGCCGAGGCACTGGTGCCGGGACAGCCGAAAGCCGCCGACCACAGGGGGGATGCACGATGAGCTGTCAGCGTCCTGGCTGCGACGGGACGATCGAGGACGTGGGGGGCGGCGCGTTGTTCTGCGACACGTGCGGGCTGGCGCCGCTCGCCGCCGAGGCGGGGACGGCCGCCGGCCGGGGCGGGCGGGCGGGGTCGCCGCCTGCCTCGCAGCGGTCGCAGCCCTCGCATCCGTCGCAGCCGTCGCAGCCGTCACAGCCGTCCGGTGCCGCCGGGACCGGACCGGGCTCCGGCGTCTCCCCACGGCCCTCGGGCTCCCCACAGCCTTCGGGCTCCTCCCGGACCTCGGGCTTCTCCCGCGCTTCCTTCCGTTCCTCGCGCCGTTCGGTGTCGGGACGGCTGTCCCGTTCCCTGAGCGGCGGCACGAGCGGCGCCGCCTCCGTCTCCGTGCGCAGTTCGCACTCGGGCGCCGGCGGGACCACGCGCGGCAAGCTGGGCGCCGGCCTGGTGGCCGTACCCCCCATCCCCCGTCCCGACCCGGCGGCCGCCGTGCTGCGCGACCCGCAGGTCCCCGAGCGGAAGCGGTTCTGCAGCAAGGGCGACTGCGGGGCTCCGGTCGGGCGGAGCCGAGGGGACCGCCCCGGGCGCACCGAGGGCTTCTGCACCAAGTGCGGCCACCCCTACTCGTTCACGCCCAAGCTGCGGGCGGGCGACGTGGTGCACGGGCAGTACCAGGTGGTGGGCTGCCTGGCGCACGGCGGGCTGGGCTGGATCTACCTGGCCGTGGACCGGGCGGTCAACGACCGCTGGGTGGTGCTCAAGGGCCTGCTGGACACCGGCGACGAGGACGCGCTGGCCGCGGCCGTCTCCGAGCGCCGCTTCCTCGCCGAGATCGCACACCCCAACATCGTGCGGATCTACAACTTCGTCGAGCACCTCGACCCGCGGGGCGGCACCCTCGACGGCTACATCGTCATGGAGTACGTCGGCGGCAAGTCCCTCAAGGAGATCGCCAACGAACGCCGAGGCGCCGACGGCAGACGTGAGCCGCTCCCCGTCGACCAGGCCATCGCCTACGCCATCGAGGCGCTGGACGCCCTCGGTCACCTGCACAGCCGCAACCTGCTCTACTGCGACTTCAAAATCGACAACGCCATCCAGACGGAGGACCGGCTGGAACTCATCGACATGGGCGCCGTCCGCAGGATGGACGACCTGGACAGCCCGATCTACGGCACGGTCGGCTACCAGGCGCCCGAAGTGCCCGAGTTCGGCCCCTCCGTCGCCTCGGACCTCTACACGGTGGCGCGGACGCTGGCCGTGCTCACCTTCGACTTCCAGGGCTACACGAACGCGTTCGCGGACAGCCTGCCGGACCCGGACGGCATCGAGGTCCTCTCCCGCTACGAGTCCTTCTACCGGCTGCTGGTCCGCGCCACCGACCCCGACCCGGGTCGGCGCTTCGCCTCGGCGGAGGAGATGAGCGAGCAACTGCTGGGCGTGCTGCGCGAGGTCGTGGCGCTCGGCACCGGCAAGCCGCGGCCCGCGCTGTCCCCCTTGTTCGGCCCGGAACTCGGGGTCCCCGACACCGGTCTGCTGCCGCCCGCCAAGGACGCCTCCGCCCTCGGCGACCGCGGCCAGAAGGGCTCCGGCGGCCGCCGCAGCGGCACCGCGGCGGCCCTTGCCCCCTCGGCCCCGGACGCGCCGGCTCTGCCCGCGTCGCCGCCCTCCGTCACCGGTGGCCACAGCGCCGGTGGCCACGGCGCCGGTGGGCACAGCGCCGGTGGCCGCGGCACCGGTGGGCACAGCGCCGGTGGCCGCGGCACCGGTGCGGCGAAATCCCCGTTCACCATGCCGGCCCAGCGGACCGCTCCGGCGCCCGCGGCGACCGGGCCCGCCGTCTCGCCGCTCGACGTGCGGGCGGCGGCGCTCTCGCTCCCCGTACCGCACGTCGACCCCGCCGACCCCAACGCCGCTTTCCTGACCGGGCTCACGGCCGCCGCGCCGTCCGAGCTGGTGGCCGCGCTGCAGGCGGCACCGGTGCGGTCCCCCGAGCTGAGGCTGCGCACGGTGCGGGCCCGGCTCGAGGGCGACGACGCGCCCGCGGCCCTCGAGGAACTGCGCGGACTGCGGGAGGAACTGCCCGAGGACTGGCGCGTGGTGTGGCACTGCGGCCTGGCCGCGCTCGTCACCCGCGACGACGGCGCCGCGGCGCTGTCCTTCGACGCGGTCTACGACGCCTTCCCCGGCGAGATCGCTCCCAAGCTGGCGCTGGGCGTCTGCGCCGAGGTCCTCGGCCAGTGGGACAACGCCACCGAGTACTACCGGCTCGTGTGGACCACCGACCAGAGCCATGTGAGCGCGGCCTTCGGCCTGGCCCGTGTGCTGCTCACCACGGGCGACCGGGCCGGGGCGGTGACCACGCTGGAGTCGGTCCCCGCGTCCTCCATCCACTACACCGCCGCACGGGTCGCGGCCGTCCGCGCCCGGCTGCGCGGACGCGCCCCGCGGGAACCGCTCCTGGACCACCTGCGGGCCGCGGCCCGGCAGGTGGAGGACCTGCAGCGGCTGGGCCTCGACACGCGGCTGCGCGAGCAGTTGGCCACCGAAGTGCTGGGCAGCGCGCTGGACTGGGTGCTGGCCGGGCGGCAGGGCGCGGCCGGCCCCCTGCCGGCGGAATCCGCCACGCCCGGGCTCCTGGGCCGGGACCTGGACGAACGGGGGCTGCGCTTCGGCCTGGAACACTCGTACCGGGTACTGGCCCGGCTCGCCGACCAGGGCCGCACAAGGATCGATCTGGTGGAGCGCGCCAACCGCTTCCGCCCCCGGACGTGGGTGTAACCGCCATGCCGCACGAGACCGTTTGCCCGGAGTGCAACGAGCCTCTGGAACCCGAAGACAAGTTCTGCGGCGTCTGCGGCGCCGACCTGTCCGCGCCCCGGCAACCGGACGCGTACGAACTGGCGCCGCCCGACCCCGCCGCCGCCCCCGAACCACCGGGCGGTCAGCCGCAGTCGTACGAGCCGGCCCCGCCGGGGATGGACACCGACACCCTCCCCTTCGGCCCGGGAACCGCCGGCCTGCCCGGGTCACGGACCACCGACCCCCGGCTGGCCGCGGCCGTGTCCGCATCCGACCCACCGACGGCCTCGCCACGGTGCGTGGCCTGCGGCGTGGGCGAGATCGACCCGGACGGCTACTGCCGGCACTGCGGGCACGCGCAGCCCCGGCCCCGCGACCACCAGGAGCAGGAGGTCGGCGGCGTCGCCGCCGTGACCGACCGGGGCCTGCGCCACCACCGCAACGAGGACGCCTTCGCGTTGGGCACGACGGCACTGCCCGACGGCACACCCGCCGTCGTCGCCGTGGTGTGCGACGGGGTGTCCTCCGCGTACCGTCCCGACGACGCCTCGGAGGTCGGTGCGGGCACCGCCCGCACCTCCCTGGTGCGCTCCCTGTCCCGCGGCTCCCACCCCGAGGAGGCGATGCGCGAGGCGCTCCTCGTGGCCGCCCGGGCGGTGACGGACCTGGCGGCCGAGACCCCCGAGGAGGAGGCCCGGCGCCACCACAACGCGCCTGCGTGCACCTGCGTCAGCGCGATCGCCTACGGCACGGCCTTCACCGTGGGCTGGATCGGGGACAGCCGCGCCTACTGGATCCCCGACGACCGCTCCGCCCCGGCCTCCCGGCTGACCGAGGACGACTCCTGGGCCGAGCGCATGGTGGCGATGGGCCTGATGACCCAGGCCGAGGCGTACGCGGACGAGCGGGCCCACGCCATCACCGGCTGGCTCGGCGCGGACGCCGTCGAACTCGACCCCCACACCGCCTCCTTCGAACCGGGCGAACCGGGTGTGGTGGTGGTGTGCACGGACGGGCTGTGGAACTACGCCGAATCGGCCGCGGAGTTGTCCTCCGTGGTGCCCTCGGACGCCCGCACGCGCCCGCTGCACTGCGCCCGCAGCCTGGTCGGGGTCGCCATCGACGGCGGCGGCCACGACAACATCACCGTCGCCGTGCTGCCGTTCCCTGCCACGTGAACTCTCCCTGATGTCCCTGCCGCTGCCTTCCGAAGGCCGGACAAGCGCGAGGAGCACTCCCGATGGCCAACTTCTCCAAGTCGAACGTGCCGCAGTTCTCCGTCGACATCTACCAGAACGAGTTCCTGCCCGAGGGAGGGCGGGAGGTCAACGCGATCGTCACCGTGACCGCGACCGGGGGCGGCACCACCGGCGGACTGCCCCTGGCCACCCACGGGCCCGGCGAGGTACTGCTGCCGGGCCCCGGAGCCGCGACCGGGGCCGGGGCCGCCGTGGTGATCATGGTGGACTGCTCGGGCTCCATGGAGTACCCGCCGACCAAGATGCGCAGCGCCCGTGAGGCGACCGCCGCCGCCATCGACACCATCCGCGACGGTGTCGCCTTCGCGGTGGTGGCCGGCACCCACCAGGCCAGGGAGGTCTACCCGGCGAACGGCGGCCTCGCCGTCGCGGACCCCGACACCCGGCGCCAGGCCAAGGAGGCGCTGCGCCGGCTGACGTCCGGCGGCGGCACGGCGATCGGCTCCTGGCTGCGGCTGGCCCAGCGACTGCTGGCCACGGCCGATGCCTCCATACGGCACGGCATCCTGCTCACCGACGGCCGCAACGAGCACGAGAAGCCGGAGCAGTTGCGGGCCGCACTGGAATCCTGCGCCGGCCACTTCACCTGCGACGCGCGCGGCGTCGGCACCGACTGGGAGGTCAAGGAGCTGACCGGGATCGCCTCCGCGCTGCTCGGCACCGTGGACATCGTCGCCGACCCCTCCGGCCTGGAGGCGGACTTCCGGCAGATGATGGAGACCGCCATGGGCAAGGAGGTCGCCGACGTCGCCCTGCGCCTGTGGACCCCGCAGGGCGCGGAGATCCGGTACGTCAAGCAGGTCGCGCCGAGCGTCGAGGACATCACCGCCCGCCGCGTCCAGGCCGCCCCGCGGGCCGGCGACTACCCGACGGGCTCCTGGGGCGACGAGTCGCGCGACTACCACGTCAACGTGGTGGTGCCGGCGGCCGGCGTCGGCCAGGAGATGCTGGCGGCCCGGGTCTCCCTCGTCCAGCCCCAGCCGGACGGCACTGCGCGCGTGCTGGGCCAGGGGCTGGTGCGGGCGGTGTGGACGGACGACATGGCGGCCTCGACGCGGATCAACCCGCAGGTCGCCCACTACACCGGGCAGGCGGAGCTGGCCCAGGTCATCCAGCAGGGCCTGGACGCCCGCAAGCAGGGCGACCTCGACTCCGCGACCGCCAAGCTCGGCCGGGCGGTGCAACTGGCCAGCGCCTCCGGCAACGAGGACACCGCCAAGCTGCTGGCCAAGGTCGTGGACGTGGTGGACGCGGCGACGGGTACTGTGCGGCTCAAGGCCCGGGTCACCGACGCGGACGAGATGACCCTCGAGACACGTTCGTCGAAGACCGTCCGTGTGAAGAAATAGAGCAGCGGGACAGCGGGGCTAAGACACAGCGGGGCTAAGGGGGAGGCAGCGACATGTCGACGTGCCCGAACGGTCACCAGTCCGCGACGGAGGACTGGTGCGAGGTGTGCGGAATACGCATGTCCGCGCCACCGCCCCCTCCCGTTCCCGCCCCGCCGCCGTCCCCGTACGCGGTGCCGGGCGAGTCCCCGCCGCCACCGCCGTACTCGGGCGGGTACTCCCCCGCCCACACCCATGGTCACGAGGCCCCCTACGACCCGGGGTACGGCCGTGGCACGGGCGGGCTCGGCTACGTCCCGGACGCCACCGCGGCCGCCGAGCCCTGCCCCGACTGCGGCACCCCGCGCGAGGGGTACGCCCAGTTCTGCGAGGAGTGCCGCTACAACTTCGTCATCCAGGCCGGGACGACCTTCGTCCCGCCTGCGCCGCCCTCCTCCCCCGGCTACCCGCCGGACGGGCCGCCGTACCAGCGCCACGAGCCGCCGTACCAGCGCCACGAGTCGCAGATGTCCCGCCCGTCGCAGATCAACCGCCCGGCGGAGCCCCTGGCCCCGGAGTCGGTGACCGTCGGCTCGGACGACTTCCTGCTCACCCCGCCCGGGCTGCCGGACCCCGGGCCCGGGCTGTCGGGCCGGCGCACCTGGACCGCCGTGGTCGCCGCCGACCGGGAGTACTTCACCGGCATGATGGCCCGCAGCGGCCCCGAGGCACGCGGGCTGTACTTCCCCTCGTACAGCCCCGAACGACGCATACCGCTGAGGGGACCGCGGGTCGCCGTCGGCCGCCGCCGCCACAGCACGGGCGAGGCCCCCGACATCGACCTGTCCCGGGCACCCGAGGACCCGGGCGTCTCCCACAAGCACGCCCTGCTGGTGGAGCAGCCCGACGGCAGCTGGTCGTTGGTGGACCAGGGCTCCACCAACGGCACCACCCTTAACGGCGACGAGGAGCCCATCACCCCCTTCGTCCCCGTCCCGCTGGCGGACGGCGACCGCGTGCACGTGGGCGCCTGGACGACGATCACGATCCTCCGCGACTGAACCCCGCCCGCCCCGGTCAGCGGGCCCGCGCCTACCGCGGCGGGCGGCTCCCGCGGCCCGGACGGTGCTGCCCGTCACCGAGCCGCCCGCGGCGGCGCAACAGCCGCTGTCTGCCGTACGGCCACCGTGCGACGGTGACCCCCTTCGGACACCGCGGGCCGTCTGAGACCATGGGATGCGTGAATGAGATCCCGCGGGGCACCGTCGAGCAGCAGACGTTCTTCGACGCGGTCGGCGGCGAGCCGACCTTCCGGCGGCTCGTCCGCCGCTTCTACGAAGGCGTGGCGGAGGACCCGATCCTGCGCCCCATGTACCCGGAGGAGGACCTCGGCCCCGCCGAGGAGCGGATGCGTCTGTTCCTCATGCAGTACTGGGGCGGCCCCCGCACGTACAGCGAGAACCGCGGGCACCCCCGGCTCCGGATGCGCCACGCGCCGTTCCAGGTCGACCGGGCCGCGCACGACGCGTGGCTGCGCCACATGCGCACCGCGGTCGACGAGCTCGGTCTGGAGCCCGACCACGAGCGCCAGCTGTGGGACTACCTGGTCTACGCGGCCGCGTCAATGGTGAACACCCCGGGCTGACGGCCGCAGGGCCGGAGCACGGCGCCTGTCGCCCGACCCGTCACGCGACCGTCACCCGGGCGTTCACACGGGGCTGACCGACAGCCCCTGCGGGCCGCGCCGTATCGCGACGGAGCCGTACGGCGTGCGCAGCCGCAGCCACGGGCCTGCGGCGAGCAGCTGCACCGCAGGCTGCTCGGTCGTGGCGCGCGGCGCCGGGACGGGGGTGCGCACCGGCCGGAGGAAGCCCAGCGCGTGGGCGGCGTGCACCACCCGCAGCGGCAGGCCGGTGGCGCCGAGCTGCCGGGACCAGATGTCGTCGGCGATGGCGTCGAGCTCCGCGCGGGTGCGGCTCTCGGGCCGCAGCGCCTCACTGCGGTCGCGGAACTCGGTCACGGCGGCCGCGGCCACGGCGCGTACGTCCTCCTCGGACGGCAGGCCCCGCACCCGCTCCCAGCCGCCGCGCGGCGGGAGGAGACCCGTCCAGGCCGGCCCCGTGACGGAGGCGGGCACCGCGACCGTGCCCGTCACGTCGTCGATGCCGTCGAGCAGCTGACCCGCGGAGACGGTCGAGTCCAGGTCGCCGGTGTCCTCGTCCAGTTCAGCGGTGCGGACGGCCAGGACCCCCGCGCCGAACGGCGGCTGCCCGAACACGGCGAGCGCCGTGCCCGAGGCGCGCAACCGGACGACGGCGGCCTTGTCCCAGCGGAGCAGCCGGGCCAGGAAGGCGGCGAATCCGTCCGCCTCCCTGGCCTCGGCGAGGCGCAGGGGTGCCGTCATGCGGCGACTGCCCCCTCTTCGGCGCCGGCGGCCGCCCCGGCGCTGTCGTCGTAGTACTCCTCGAGGAAGGACCGCTCCTCCGCCGTGATCCGGCGCGGCCGGCCCTTCTCGAGGTCGTAGGGCACCACGACCGTGGAGGCGCGCACATAGACCGTCTCCGGGTCCTTGACCTCGTAGGCGAGGGTCAGCGACGCGGCTCCCACCTTGGTCACCCAGGTCTCGACCGTCACCGGCTCGTGCCGGTGCACCAGCGGGCGCAGGTAGTCGATCTCGTGGCGGGCGATGACCGACCCGCCCGTGAACGACGCGCTCCCCTCCCCGGGCGCCAGCCGGAACATGAAGTCGACCCGGGCCTCCTCCAGGTAACGGAGGAAGACCACGTTGTTGACGTGCCTGAAGGCGTCCATGTCCGACCAGCGCATCGGGCAGCGGTAGATGTGCCGGGCCATCTCCCGCTCAGCCCCGGGTGAGCTTCTTGTAGGTGGCGCGGTGCGGCCGGGCCGCGTCCGGGCCGAGGCGCTCGACCTTGTTCTTCTCGTACGACTCGAAGTTGCCCTCGAACCAGAACCACTTGGAGTCGCCCTCGTAGGCGAGGATGTGCGTGGCCACCCGGTCCAGGAACCAGCGGTCGTGGGAGACGACCACGGCGCAGCCGGGGAAGTCCAGCAGCGCGTTCTCCAGCGAGGACAGGGTCTCGACGTCGAGGTCGTTGGTCGGCTCGTCGAGGAGCAGCAGGTTGCCGCCCTGCTTGAGGGTGAGCGCCAGGTTGAGGCGGTTGCGCTCACCGCCGGAGAGGACACCGGCCGGCTTCTGCTGGTCCGGGCCCTTGAAACCGAAGGCGCTGACGTACGCGCGAGACGGCATCTCGACCTGCCCGACGTTGATGTAGTCGAGCTCGTCCGACACGACCGCCCAGAGCGTCTTCTTGGGGTCGATGTTGGCGCGGGTCTGGTCCACGTAGGAGATCTTGACCGTCTCGCCGACCTTGATCGTGCCGGAGTCGGGGGACTCCAGACCCTGGATCATCTTGAACAGCGTGGTCTTGCCGGCGCCGTTGGGGCCGATGACGCCCACGATGCCGTTGCGCGGCAGCGTGAAGGACAGGTCGTCGATGAGGACCTTGTCGCCGAACGCCTTGGAGAGGTTGTCGACCTCGACCACGATGTTGCCCAGGCGCGGGCCCGGCGGGATCTGGATCTCCTCGAAGTCGAGCTTGCGCATCTTCTCGGCTTCGGCGGCCATCTCCTCGTAGCGGGCGAGGCGGGCCTTGGACTTGGCCTGGCGGCCCTTGGCGTTGGAGCGGACCCACTCCAGCTCTTCCTTGAGCCGCTTGGCGCGCTTGGCGTCCTTCTGGCCCTCGACCTTCAGACGCGACTGCTTGGTCTCCAGGTAGGTGGAGTAGTTGCCCTGGTACGGGTAGGCGCGGCCGCGGTCGAGCTCGAGGATCCACTCGGCGACGTTGTCCAGGAAGTACCGGTCGTGGGTGATCGCCACGACGGTGCCCGCGTACTTGGCCAGGTGCTGCTCCAGCCACTGCACGGACTCGGCGTCCAGGTGGTTGGTGGGCTCGTCGAGCAGCAGCAGGTCGGGGGCTTCCAGCAGCAGCTTGCAGAGGGCGACGCGGCGCTTCTCACCACCGGAGAGGTTGGTCACCGGCCAGTCGCCGGGAGGGCAGCCGAGGGCGTCCATCGCCTGCTCCAACTGGGCGTCCAGGTCCCAGGCGTTGGCGTGGTCGAGTTCCTCCTGCAGCTTGCCCATCTCGTCGAGGAGCGCGTCGGAGTAGTCGGTCGCCATCAGCTCGGCGATCTCGTTGAACCGGTCCAGCTTGGCCTTGACCGGGCCGACGCCGTCCTGGACGTTCTCCAGCACGGTCTTGGACTCGTCCAGCGGGGGCTCCTGCAGCAGGATGCCGACCGAGTAGCCGGGCGAGAGGAACGCGTCACCGTTCGACGGCTGCTCCAGACCGGCCATGATCTTGAGCACCGTCGACTTGCCGGCGCCGTTGGGACCCACGACACCGATCTTCGCGCCGGGCAGGAAGTTCAGGGTGACGTCGTCGAGGATCACCTTGTCGCCGTGCGCCTTGCGCGTCTTGCGCATGGTGTAGATGAACTCAGCCAAGAGAAACCGTCCGGCATTCGATGTGTGGGCAGATACACCCCATCTTGCCGTACCGCTACCCCCGGGCGGAAACGAGTACCTGAGCGGTGCCCCGCACGCCTGCGACCTGGTACGAACCGCCCCGAACCTGTCGTCGCCGGTCAGCGTCGGCCGTCGCAGCCCGGCGACGAGAGGTTCGGGGATGACGACGGCACGGGCGCAGGGCGTGCGGGGCGTGGGGGCAGGGCTTGTCGCTTTTATGGCCGCTGCCCGGCAGGCGCCGCGCCGGCCGCGTGCCGAGCTCGGTCGCCACGGGCGGATGGCAGGTGCCGCCCGAGGCGGCGAAGGGGGCGGAGAACCATCGGCCTCCGCCCCCTTCACTCATGAGCGGCCTCGGGGGTCGGTTCACTCAGCGGAGGGAGCCGCCTTCTTCTTGCGGAGCAGGAAGACCGCGCCGCCGCCTATGACGACCAGGGCGATCGCGATGCCGGCGATCACCGGGGTGGCGCTGCTCGAACCGGTCTCGGCGAGGTCGCCCCCGGTGGTGGAGCCGGTGGCGGCGGATCCGGCGGCGTCGGATCCGGTGGTGGACCCGGTGTCTCCGGCGCCCTCGGAGGAGCCGCCGGCCGTGGCGGGGCTCGGCGAGGAGGACGGGGTGTCACCGCCGTTGCCGGCGGTCTGGCAGTCGAGGACGCCTTCGAAGGTCTTCTCGAAGCCCTCGGGGCCGGTGATGGTGACCTTGTAGTGCTGGTCCTCGGCCACGGGCACCGTCACGGTCTCGGACTTGCCGGCCTCGACCGTGTGCGGCGCGCCGTTCAGCTCGAAGGTGAACGGCTGGTCACCCTCGTTGGCGGCCGTCACGTCCAGTCCGCCCTTGGCGCAGTTGACCTGGGCGGAGACTGCCGGGATCGGGCCCTTGGCGGCCCAGGTGGCGGTCGCGGTCGCGGAAACGGAGCTGTCGCTGGAGCCGGCGAGGATCTGGACCTGCGTGGTGCTGTTGGCGCCTGTGAAGGCGCGACCGACCGGGAGCTTGGTGTTGGCGACGGCGCTCAGCGAGGTCATGCCGTCGGGCGTACCGGCCGCGACGTCGAAGTAGAGCTCGTCGCCGTCCTCGGCGGAGGTGACCACGACGCCGTTCTTGTCGGTGACCTTGACGCCGGAGGGGTTGCCGGGCGCGGGGCTCACCTGAACGGTGGAGGCGTTGGTGTGCACCTTGATCGGGCCGAGCACGTCACCGGCCTTGCCGGAGACCGCCGGCGGGTCGAGGACCAGCGATGCGGCGGGCTCCTTCCGGTCCAGGGCGTTCTCCTCCAGCCAGTCCGCCAGCTCCTCGGCGACGGGGTCGACGGCGGTCACGTCGGCCTTGTCGGAGAAGCGCCAGATGGCCACCTGGGTGCCGGCGGCGGCGAGCTTGTCGGTGAGCGGACCGGACAGAGCCGCCCTCTTCCGCAGCGCCGCGAGGTCGTTCACCTGCGGGTAGGAGTTCTGCAGAATCCAGTTGATCTTGCCGGCGTCGCGGTTGTCATGGAGGCTCGACTCGTCCCAGGAGACCTCCTTGTAGGCGGCGTTGTTCTGGGTCGGGTTGTGCAGGTCGATGCAGTACGTACGGATCGTGCCGCCGCCGTCGACGGACATCTCGAAGAGGCCGGCGCCGACCTTCTCCGTCTTGCCGTTCTCGTGGATCTCGGCCTGGCCGAAGATCTTCAGACCGTCGAGCTTCGCCGTCGCACCGGGCGCGGTGGGGGTCGCGTCGTCCGCGATGGCGGACCCGGCAACGGCTATGGAACCCGCGGCGAGGAGGCCGGAGGCCACCATCGCGACGGCAAGACGGGCAGCTCCCCGCCTCCGTGCAGTGAACATGATTTCCCCTCCGGGCGAGGCCGATCGTGGGGGCAGCCTCACCGACAGCTGTGGATCCCCGCAGAAAGCCGGGGGTATCGGTGAATCCTAGAAACCCGCCGCGGCGCGGCCGCCGGGATTCACACGTCGCCCGGAGATTCGAATCGGAATCGTTACCCGCACGTAGGCATGAACGGGAAATTGTCGATAAATCACCGACGTTTTCCGCGGGCCGAATAATCAGCTGTCCGTTTTTATCCTGACAGCGCGGCCAGTGGATCGCCGGGGAGCGGCCCTCCTGCGCCCGCGGCGGCCTGCGCGGCCGTGAGTTCCGGCCGGCTCGCGGACACCCGCCGGAACGCCGAGGTGCCCCGCGCCAGGTCATGGCCGCAGGTGATCGCGTCGACGTCGGCCGAGAGATACCGCTGCCCGTCCCGCTCCTCCTCACGCACTCTCAGGCGTCCCTGGACGAGCAGTGGTTCACCGACCCCGACCGAGGCCGCCACGTTCTCCCCCAGCTGCCGCCAGGCCCACACCGTGTAGAAGCTGGTGTGCCCGTCCGACCAGCCCCCGCGTTCCCGGTCCCAGCGGCGCGCGGTCGCGGCCAGGCGGAACCTGGCGACTGGGACCCCTGTGGGCGTCGTCCGGAATTCCGGCCTGGTGGCGACATTCCCCACGACGGTGACCAGTGTCTCGTTCATTGCCGACGCTCCCCGTTGCCGTCGCCGGCCGGGCGGCCCCCTGCCGCCGGCCCCGCGATGGCTCCATGATGGGACCGCCGCGCCCGCGGCGGGGACTTCGGATTCGACCTGTGGATTACTGGCTGGTTGTGGACAACTCCGTCACCCTGAAGTGGTTTCCGGCGAGCACCCCGTACTGCTCCCGCACTTCCCGGTAACGCAGCAGTTCGGCCGCCAGCGGTTCCAACACCCGCGCACGCCCGCAGTCGGCCGCCGCATCGGCCATCCGCCGCTCTGCGGCCTGACCGTACCGGCGGGCCGGGCCGCGGGCGGCGAACCTGCTCACCCGGGTGAGCAGCGGGCCGCCCACAGCTCCCACCGCCAGCAGTACGGGCGGCAGCCACCACGGCAGCCGCAGCGCGCCCGCGGCCGTCGCGCTCCCCGAGACCAGCGCGGCCGTCGCGAGCAGCGCCAGCAGCCACTGCGCCGTGCCGACCACCGACCACCACCGAGGACGCAGCGGCTCGTCCGGCGCCACCCGCTCCATCGCCGCGTCCAGTGCCTCCGGGAGCGTGCGGCCGCCGCGGCGCGCCGCCTCCCGTACCGCCTGCGCCCAGGGAGCGGGCAACCCGACCACGACCTCCGCGGCGACCGCGCGCACGGCCTCGTCGACCGACGCGCGCGACGCCGACAGTTCCGGACGGCGGCCGTGGAGGGCGGCGTCGTCCGGCCCGGCCCCGCGGACCCGCCGCAGATGCCGCCACGGGGTGCCGCACGCCTCCTCGGCGGCCCTGGCCCATGCCCGCTCCGCCGCCCGGCCCGCCGCCGCGGCGCCCACCGCGTACGCGAGGCTCGCCGTGAAGTCCTCACGAGCCCGGTCGGTCAGCCCCGTCACTCCTTCGGCGACGTACAGCGGGCGCAGCCGCTCCGCGAGCCCGTCGACGTCCGCCGACAGCCGCCGGCTCGCGGCGGCACGCTCGGCCACGACCTGGCCGATGGCCGCCCTCAGCTCCGGGACGCCCTCGCCGCTCAGTGCCGAGACGGCCATCACCATCGCGCCGTCCTCTCCGTGCTCCCCGACGGCGAGCCCGTCGTCGTCGAGCAGCCGCCGCAGGTCGTCGAGGACCTGCTCGACGGCCTCCTCCGGGAGCCGGTCGATCTGGTTGAGGACGACGATCGTCACGTCGGCGTGCCCGGCCAGCGGCCGCAGATAGCGCTCGTGGAGGGCGGCGTCCGCGTACTTCTCCGGGTCGAGCACCCACACGATGACGTCGACGAGTTTCAGCACCCGGTCCACCTGCTCGCGGTGGGCCGTCGCCGCCGAGTCGTGGTCCGGCAGGTCGAGCAGGACCAGGCCGGCGGGGCCGTCGTCCGTCCGCTCCGCACCCTCGTCCAGCAGGCTGTGGCGGGCGAACCGCGCCGTGGGCCCGATGCCGAGCCGGTCCAGCAACCCCGAGGCCCCACGTGGGTCCCATGCGCAGGCGACCGGCGCCGAGGTGGTCGGTCGGCGCACCCCGATCCGCGAGAGGTCCAGTTCCGTCAGCGCGTTGAACAGCGACGACTTTCCGCTGCCCGTCGCCCCGGCCAACGCCACCACCGTGTGGTCGGTGGAGAGCCGGCGCCGGTCGCCGACCCGTTCCAGCAGCTCCCCGGCCCCGTCCAGCGCCTCGTGGCTCACGCGGGTGCGCGACAGCCCGAGCAGTTCCGACAGCGCGTCCACCCGCTCTGTGAGCACCTGATCACCTCTCCTGGAGTTGGTACGACTTCTGCACGACCGAAAGCTCCGCGATCAGCGACGCCTGCTGGGCCGCCGTCACGTCGAGTGCGTCCACCGGCAGCACCCGCAGTTCCCGCTCGGCGTCGAGCACGTCCGCGACCAGACGGTCCAGCTCCTCGCGCGCCCGGTCGCCCGCACGCAGCGCCGCGTGCGCGCCGACGAGCGAGGCGAGCCGCTCCCCCGCGACCGTGCCCTTGCGGCCGCCGAGCACAGCGACCGCGATCAGCGCCGCCGCGTGCTGCGGGTCGACGCCCTCCGTGCTCGCGCGCACCGCCTGGTCCGCGAGGCGGCGCACCGTGAATCCCCAGGTGTCGACGGCCTCCTCGATCCGCTCGGCGACGTCGTCGGACGCCGCCTCCGGGTCCGCGTCCTCCACCAGTTCGGCGCCCGCGGGGTCACCGCGCCACGCGTCGAGGGTCCGTTCGTCGGCTGCGGCGACCTGCGTCCTCAGCAGCGCGGCCAGACTCTCGGCCAGGGCTGCCAGCAGCGCCGCGGGACCGCAATCGGGGTAACCGCGCCAGCTGGCCAGAGCCTCCCCGGCCAGCAGCGCTCCCGCGTGGACCGCCTCCTGCGCGCGCGACTCGGCCTCGTCGTAGGCGTCGTCCACCTGACGGGTCAGGCGCACCGCCGCGGCATGCTGGGCGGCTGAGGCGCCGGCCAGTTCCGGGAGCCTGTTGCCGAGCGATCGCAGGACGCCGGACACGGTGCGCCGCGCCGCCTGGTGCCGGGCGGCCGGGTCCTCGGCACAGTGCGCGAGCCAGCTGCCGAGCGCCGCCACGGCGGTGTGCGGCAGCAGCCCGCCGGCCCCGGCCGACTCGGGCAGCTCCGGGACGGTGAACCGGGGCACGTCCCCGAGCCCGGCCCGGGTCAGCAGCGCGGCATAGTGCTGGGAGACCTCGTCGGCGATCTGGTGCGGCACCCGGTCCAGGACGGTGGCCAGAGTGACGTCGTACTCCTTGGCCGTGCGGAGCAGATGCCACGGCACGGCGTCGGCATAGCGCGCCGCGGTGGTCACCAGAATCCAGATGTCGGCCGCGCAGAGCAGTTCCGCGGCGAGCTCGCGATTGCGGGAGACCAGGGAGTCGATGTCGGGCGCGTCCAGGAGGGCGAGCCCGCGCGGCAGCGCGTCGTCCGTCTCCAGGCGCAGCCACAGCCTGATCTCCTCCGCCTCGCGGTCCTCGTCGCTCCTGTCCGCGTGCTCCCTCCCGTCGGCGGCGGCCCGGGGGCGCGGCGCCCAGGCGCGGGCGAGGCCGGGCAGCACCCTGGGGTCGGCGAACCAGGCGCGGTCCTGGGGGTGGCACACCAGCACCGGTGTGCGCGTCGTGGGGCGCAGCACGCCCGCGTCGCTCACCCGCCGGCCGATCAGCGAGTTCACGAGCGTCGACTTCCCCGCCCCGGTCGAACCGCCCACCACGGCCAGCAGCGGCGCTTCGGGGGCTTTCAGCCGGGGCACCAGATAGTCGTCGAGCTGCGCCAGCAGTTCCTGTCGTGTGCGGCGGGCCCGCTCGGCTCCGGGGAGGGGGAGAGGGAAACGCGCGTCCGCGACGCGGTCGCGCAGGGCCGACAGCGCGTCGAGGAGTTCGGGCCGTACATCCAAGATCGCCACATTGGCAGAATGCCCCATTTTGATGGGTTTTTGAAGTGTATTCCGCCTACTTCACGCCTATCGCCCGCAAGAAGGCCCGGAACGCGACAGAAGGGTCGGAAGAGACAGCGGCATAACGAGTGCACAACAGCCGTCGACTGAGGCCGCGAAACAGATGCGCCATTCGCACCTGCCTGCGATTATCAGACCGCTTCACCGAACCTACACAACGTGTCATGAAGGCGAAGCAACCGGCCGCACATCAGCCGCGCCTTATCCTTGTCCCCGGCAAGGTCACGGGACCGTCGACACAAGGGACGGGTTCGGTCGCGGCCAACGCCCGGCCCCCGTAGCTCAGTGGATAGAGCAGGCGCCTTCTAAGCGCTTGGTCGCAGGTTCGAGTCCTGCCGGGGGCACCCATGCCTGCCGGCACGAACGCCCCAGAGGGAGACTCCCCTCCAGGGCGTTTGGCGTCTCCGACGGCGACGCCTGCGGCTGCGCGCGGCTGCGGCATTCGACGGCCGGCGGCGTCCCGAGCCGGTCCGTCACGTCGAGCGTCCTGCGCCCGACGATGCGCGCACGATGTGGGGCGGAACGCCTACGGTGAGTAGCGGCTCGCCGCGGCAACGCTCTCGGACCACGACCAGCAGGCAGGACAGAGTCCAGGCGGCCCGTAACGCGGGGAGAGCCGCGCGGGTTCCTACGGTGCGTGACGAAGGAATGGGCCCCTGCGGGCCTTGTCCCTCCTGCCTTCACCGGCATCTCCCGTGCCCAGCTCGGAGGTTTGACCGAGAAGCCGGCCGGGCCGTGGGCCGCGCGCTGTGAGTCCGCGACAACGCGGCGGCAGCCGCGGGCAGCGGCCTGGGCCCGGGCCGAAGCACGACCTCGTTTCACCGACCGGGTGTTGGTCACCCTGGTTTATGGCGCGGTCAGCACCTGCGCTGCCCCCACGCCGAATCCGAGTCGGCCAGCAACTCGTGACGCCTCCGCCCGAGAGGGACCAGGTCGAGGCGTTGGACCTGTACGCGGAGTTCTGCGGCGGCCCGCGACGGAAGCAGGAGCGAAGCCTCTTGGAGCTTGCCCCGGGCCCCAGCCCTCGCCACAGCAGGGGCGCGTGAACTCGGCCTCCCAACGCCTCCACCGGCGCTTGGTGCCGTGGGTACGCGCAGACCACACGCTCAACACCGCTGCCACGAGGCCGGGAGACGTGCGCTCCCGTGCGAGACGCCCCCACGCCGGACGGCAAGGCGGCTCCCGGCGGTGGCCACGAGATTCGACGCCACGCTGCGCGAACCACACACGTCAAATGACGCATGCCCGGCCACGCGGCGCTGCCTAGGCTCATCACTGTGGATTTCGGCGTGCCGATCTAGGGGCGCGTGCTTCAGGCGCGCCTTGAAGCGGTCGCGCCGAAGCATCCACACGTAACGGGGGTTACAGCGATTCGGAGGGCGCGAGTGTTCGGCGCGCCCTCCGAAAAGCCGTGCGATCCGTCATGGCGATCGTGGTAGCGAGCGTCCGGGGCCCGGTGCGCACCCATGCGCCGGGCGCATGTGGCGTCCGGCCGAGGCACGCGGTTCCCTGCGGAGCGCGCGTCCATCACCGATCCCACGCCGCCCTCCGCGCGAACGACGTACGGCGGGGCGGTGCCGCGCGGGCCCTGCCCGAGCGCGGCTTTCGGTGGCAGCCAGCGACGGGGCGATCCCGCTCCACGGGTGCCCTGCATGGCGGCGTACTCCCCACTGGTCCATCCGGACAGGGGGGTGACGCGCTCACGGGTGGGCGCACGAGCCGTCGCGGATTTGAACTTCAAGGAGTGCACAGCAAGTGGCAGCGCATAAGAGGCGGACCTTCTTCGGAATCGCGGGAGGCGCCGTCGCCGGCGTGGCCGCCTACGGCGGGGTGAACCTGCTGGGCGGCGGGGGCACCGAGGCCCAGGCCGCGGTGGACGGGTCCGCGCGGCTGACGGGCGGGAAGGGGCACGACCTCAAGGGCCCCTCGCAGCCGCAGGTGACCGAACTGACCCCGTTCAAGGACGAACTGCCGATTCCACCCACCCTGAAGCCCTCGAGCCGGGGCACCACCGAGGTCCGCCTCGTCGAGAAGCCGATACGCCTGCACTCGCAGCTCCCCGCGACCCGGATGTGGACCTATGAGGGCCACTTCCCCGGCCCGACCATCGAGGCCCGTCGCGGACAGAAGTTCCGGCTCGCCTGGCGGAACGAACTGACCGGCACCACCCCCGTCAAGGCCGTCTTCGTGGAACCCCAGGGCCCGCCGCCGGGCTTCCTGGCGCTGAACACCCCCGGTTCCCAGGGCGCGAAGGAGCGGCCCGAGGTGGCCGCGCTGACCGCCTGGACCTCGGTGCACCTGCACGGTGGCCGGCAGCACGCGATATCCGACGGCGCTCCTGACTCGGGCGTGACCCGGGGCAGCGCGCAGCTCGCCGAGTACACCAACGACACGGCCGCGGCGCACCTCTTCTACCACGACCACGCAATGCCGGTGACGGCGCTCAACGTGATGGCGGGCCTGCTCGGCAACTACATCATCCGCGACGAGAACGAGGACCACCTCGACCTGCCGCGCGGCCGGTACGAGATTCCGCTGACCATCGCCGACGTCAACTTCGACACGGACAGCAAGGGGCGGATCAACGGACAGCTCCTCGCGAAGCGGATCCAGGTCGGTCCGTCCATCCCCGGAGTAATGACGGCCGCGGTGCAGTTCCAAGGCCCCTACACCATGGTCAACGGCCGGGTGTGGCCCTACCTGGACGTGGAGGCCACCGCCTACCGCTTCCGCGTGGTGAACGCCTCCAACGCCCGGGCCTACACCCTCGCCCTGGTGGACGAGGAGAGCGGGAAGGCCGTCAAGGGCGCGATCCAGGTGATCGGCACCGACATGGGCCTGCTGGACAAGCCGCAGAGCGTCGAGGAGAGCCTCACCCTCACCCCCGCCGAGCGCGTTGACGTCGTCATCGACTTCGCGGCCTTCCGCGGCCGGCGGCTCAAGCTCGTCAATGTCGCGCCCGGCGCTCCCGGTGCGCCCCCCGCCCCCGCGGGCACCCCCGTGCCCCCGGCCGGCGTGCCGTACCCGCAGGTCATGCAGTTCCGCGTGGGCAAGGAGCGGAAGCGGTCCTACGCGGCGCCGAAGAAGCTGGACCCGCGGTTCAAGCGCCTGACCGCGTCCGACGTACCGCGGGACGCCGTCGAGCGTTTCGTCATGCTCTCGTTCGACCCGATGGGCATGCCGACGATCATGGAGTTGCAGGAGGCTCCCGCGGGCACGGGCACCGGCAAGGGTGTCGTGCAGCTCGCCCTGCCCGGCGGCACCCGCACCTTCCGCGTCGTGGGCAAGCACTTCGAGGACGCCACCAACTTCTTCGCCGCTGCCGGGAGCTGGGAGAAGTGGACGTTCATCAGCGTGGGCCCGGTCCAGCAGCAGATCCAGCACCCGATGCACATCCACCTGATGAACTTCCAGGTGCTCGAGCGCCACGCGGTCGACGGCACCACCTTCGACACGGCGCTGGGCGGCACTACCGCGCCGATCGCCGTCAAGAGCCCCCTGCCCGTCGCCACCAGCGAGTCGGGCTGGAAGGACACCGTCAACCTGACGCCGAACTCCATGGTCACGGTCGCCGGCCAGTTCGGTCGTGAGACCGGCCGGTTCATGTACCACTGCCACATCCTCGACCACGAGGACGAGGGCATGATGCGACCCTTCGTCGTCATGCCGGCACCGGTGCTCACCCTGCAGAACATGATGCTCAAGATGATGAACAACCCGGGCAAGCCGGCCGGTGGCGGCGCCCCGCCGGCGGAGCACGGCCCGATGGACCACGGTTCGATGGACCACTCGGACATGTCCGCGATGGGCTGACGAACGCGCCGCGGCGGGCCTCCTCCGGTACGGAGGCCCGCCGCACAACTGCCCCCGTACGGCAAACCCGCACGGCAGCCGCGCACAGCGCCCCGGCCCCGGGGCGGAGCAGTAGCATCGGGGTCGGCGCTCTCGTTTCCGGCACCCGGTGAGAGGCGGCAGAGCCACCCGGGACAGTGCGCGCCCCGCGGGCGCGCGAGCAGCGGTGCGGCTCCCGGCCGCCCTGCCCGGTTCTGCCGCCCTGCCCGGTGCCTTCTGCCCGTCCCGGGCGCGCCTCATGGCAACCGCACCACCCGGGTGCGCCGGCGCCACGCACCCTGAAGAATCCACGCAATGGAGAGTCGCTTGTGGACCACGATCACCGTTCGCGCACCTGCGAGGCGGAGAACCTGGTCGGGCGCCATCAGGAACTCGAACTGATCGACGGCCTCCTCCGCCGTCCGGCGGACGCCCCAGGGGCGCTGCTGCTGTCGGGCGAGGCGGGGGTGGGCAAGACCGCCCTGCTGGAAAGGGCCGCCCAGCGCGCTTGCGCGGCCGGGGTCCGCGTCCTGCGGGCGGCAGGCGCGCAGTTCGAGTCGGGCATGACGTACTCCGGTCTCCACCAGGTGCTTCTCCCGCTCCTTGAGGAGATCGACGCGCTCGACGACGTGTACCGCGAGGCACTGCGGGTGGCCCTGGGTTTCGGTACGGGTTCACCGCCGCGGACTCTCGTCGTCGCCAACGCCGCCCTGGCGCTGCTGCAGCACGCGGCCGCGGACCAGCCGTTGCTGCTGATCGTGGACGACCTGCCCTGGATCGACCGGGCCAGCGCCGTGGTCCTCGGCCTGGTGGCCCGCCGCCTCAGCGGTACCGGCATCACCGTGCTGGCCGCGGCCCGCGGGCGAGGCGAAGGCCTCGACCACGCGGGCATACCCGAACACCAGGTGCTGCCCCTGGACCCGTCGTCCGCGCGCCGGCTCGTCGGCCTGCGGCACCCGGACCTGGTCTGGAGCGTGCTGGAGAGGGTGGTCACCACCGCCCACGGCAACCCGCTCGCCCTGCTGGAGCTGCCCACCGCCCTGACCGGACCCCAGCGTTCCGCACTGGAGCGCCTCCCGGATGTCCTGCCCCTGGGGCAGCGCCTGGAAGCGCTCTTCGTCTCCCGGCTTTCGGGCCTGGCTCCCGCCTCCCGCCGTCTGCTCCTGATCGCCGCGCTGGACGGGACCGGCGACCTGGCCGTCCTGCAGCGCGCGGGGCGGCACTCCTCCGTCCAGGCGACGCTGGCCGACCTGGGCCCCGCCGAACAGGACGACCTGATCCGGTTCGACGACAACGGCCATCGCCTGGGTTTCCGCCACCCCTTGATCCGCTCGGCGATCGTCGGCGCCTCCACCACCGCGGAGCGCCGTGCGGCGCACCGCGCCATCGCCGACGTCCTGGAGGACCAGCTCGAGCGCCGGGCATGGCATCTGGGCGAAGCGGCGGTGGAACCCGACGAGGAGGTCGCGGCCCTCCTCGAACGCAGCGCCCACACGGCCGTCACACGCGGTGACTCGTTCGCTGCGATCCAGGCCCTCACGCGAGCCGGGCACCTGAGCCCCGCGGCGCCCGACCGCGCCCGCCGGCTCGCCCAAGGGGCCTTCATCGGCGCCGACGCGACCGGTGAACTCGTCAACGCCTCCCATCTCCTCGAGGACGCCCGGCAGGCCGGCACCGACGACCACGCCTCCCTGTACGCGGCGGCCACCGCGGTCCACCTGATGCTCAACGGCACAGGGGACATCGACATGGCCCACCAAGTGATCGTGGCCGCCATCGAGCAGGTGCTCCACCGGCACGACTCCTATGATCCCGCCCTCGACGAGGCCCTGTACCTGCTGATTCTCCTGTGCCACTTCGGCGGCCGGCCGGAGCTGTGGCAGGACTTCCACAGGATCGTGGGACGGCTGCCGGACGTGCCCGCGGTGATCACGGCGTCCGCGGTGACACTCGGTGATCCCGCGCGGGCCGGCGGCGCGGCGCTGCGCGCACTGGACGAGTTGCTGGCCGGACTGGCCGAGGAGAGCGACCCGACGAGCATCGTCCGCATCGGCACCGCTGGTGTCTACGTGGACAGGCTGTCCCGCGTGCGCGACGCTTCCCGCCGGGTACGGCAGCAGGAGGCGGACTCGGGCCTGGCCGTCAAGAAGCTCGCCGTCCTTCCGGTGCTGTGCCAGGACGCGTTCAACACCGGCCGCTGGGACGAGACCGTCCAGCTGGCCGACGAGGGGCTCCGGCTGAGGGAGCAGGTCGACAACCCCTTCTACACCTGGTATTTCCGGTACGAGAAGGCTCTGGTCGCGGCGGCACGCGGTGACCTCGGCCCCGCTGTGGAGACGGCCGACGCGATGACGTCCTGGGCGGTCTCCCGTGGCGCGGGCCAGATGTTGAGCGCCGCCGCGCACATCCGGGTGCTGGCAGCGCTCGCGGAGGAGGACTTCGAGAGCGTGTTCCGGCACGCGGAGGCCATCAGCCCGGCCGGCTCGCTGGCGCGCTACGCCCCGCACGCGATCTGGGTGGTGATGGACCTGGTGGAAGCCGCCGTGCGCACCGACCGCCCGGAAGCGGCGACCGCCCATGTGCGGGCCGTTCAGGAAGCCGGGATCGCGGACATCTCACCGCGCCTCGCACTGCTCGTCGGCGCGGCCACGGCCCTGGCGACCCCGGAGGCGGACGAGGCGACGGCACTGTTCGAGCGGACGCTGTCGCTTCCCGGCACCGACGACTGGCCCTTCGAGCGGGCGCGGGTGGCCCTCGCCCACGGCGAACGGCTGCGGAAAGCGAGGATGACCAGAGCCGCCAGGAAGACGCTGGTGACGGCACTGGACATCTTCGGGGAGCTCGGCGCGCGCCCGTGGGCCGACCGGGCCGGGCGCCACCTCAAGGCAGCCGGCTGGACGGCCCGGCCCCATCGGGGCCCCGCCGTGCTCACACCGCAGGAATCCGAGGTGGCCCACCTCGCCGCCTCCGGACTCACCAACAAGCAGATCGCCGAGCGGCTCCATCTCTCCCACCGCACGGTGAGCGGCCATCTCTACCAGGTGTTCCCCAAGCTCGGGATCACCTCCCGCGCCGCGCTGCGCGACGCCCTGGCCGGCCTGGACCAGCCGTGACCGCGTCGCGGTGCTCCCGTCCGGCAGGAAGCGGGCGGCTGGGGCCGGCCCGCTCCTGAGCGGAGGGGGTGAGGACCCGGGGGCCCGTCGTGTCCGGGGACGGGAGCCGGTCCTGTCCCCAGGGGCGCGCTGAGACCGTTCCGTTACCGCTACTCGGGCCGCGCGGTCGAGTCATCTGGCCGATGCCGCGCCGGCACCGGTTCGGCATGATCTTGTGGCGGCTGCGGCCTATCGCGTTTCCCCCAGGGCCGCGTTCCGGTCGACGCACCCGACCCGCCGGAGAGCGCACCTCGGCGATCCCCTCGAGGGCTGCCGCACAGTCCGACCGGGCTGCCTTGCCGTACACGACGACGTGCCCGGCCTATGCACACCGGCCGCATCCCGTAGCGGGAGCGCTGCCGCGACACCTAGGGAAGAAGAAGATGGCACTCCTCAACGAACCCATGGCTGACACGCGCGACATGTACATGGCCCACGCGGGACTGCGCCGGGAGTTCCGGCTGCTTCCCGACCTCATTCGGTCCGTCCGGCCGGGCGACACGCAGCGCGCGGAGGTCGTGGGTTCCCATGCCGTACTGATCTGCGACCTCCTGCACGGGCACCACGAGGGCGAAGACCTGCTGCTGTGGCCCAAGCTGGCGGAGCGCGGAGGCGCTGAGGCCGCGGCGATCGTGCCGACCATGGAGGAGCAGCACCACGCGATCGACGAACTGTACAAGGAGGCGACCGGACTGCTCCCCGGCTGGCGCTCCACCGGACAGGGCGGCGCGGCGCTCGCCGAGGTGTTCCAGCAGCTGGCGACCGTCCTCGAGGAGCACATGGCGCTGGAGGAGAGGGAGATCCTGCCGCTGGTCGAGAAGCACGTCACCGCGAAGGAGTGGCACGCGCTCGGCGAGCACGGCATGGCGGCCATTCCGAAGAACCTCCTGCCCCTGGTCCTCGGAGTAGCGGCGTACGAAGCCGATCCGCAGGTACTCAAGGGCGTCCTCGCGTCGGCTCCACTGCCGGTCCGGCTCCTCGTCCCCATCCTGGCGCGACGCAAGTACGCGGCACACGCCAAGCGGGTCCACGGCACCGCCACGCCTCCGCGTATCGGCGCCTGAGGCGGCCACCGGCCGGCCCCGGGCGGCAGCGGTCGCGGCGGCAGGTTGGCCCTGGGGCCGCCGGCCCGCCGGACCGATAGGCGTAACGCGCCCCGGCACCGAGCGGAAATTTCCTCCCGGTTGCCGGGGGCGGGCCTTCCGCGTTCGTCGTTCGTACACCCGCCCCACCGGCGGGAGCCCGCGATGCCCAGCCGCGGTGTCCGGGACGCGGACTGGAGCTCCGGTGCCCGAGGGCGGCGGAGGGCGGGCGGCGGCACCGCGCTCCCGCCCCGACGACCGGGTGGGGCGACCGGGGTCAACCCGACTTGCGGAGCACCTCGGTGACCTTGCAGGTGATCTTCCCGGAAAGCGGCTGGGCCCCCTGAGCACTCGTCTCGGCCTTGTCCCCCGCGGCCAGGCCGGACGCGTTGGCGACGGATTGGGCGAGGTGCTCTCCGTTGGTGCTCAGGAACTCGATGTGCACCTGGTAGTCGGAGGTCGCCGAACTGTGGTTGGTGATGGTCAGCTCGGCATTGGGCAACTTGCTGAAGTCGGTGAGGCCGCACGAGGTGATCTTCGCGTCCGCCAGATCCGCCTTCTGGCCCGCGCCTCTCGCCGGGGACTCGGCGACGACCGAGGAATCACCCCCCGAACCGCCCTTGTCGGCCCCGCCCTGGAGGACGTACGCGACGCCTCCGCCGATGACGGCGACGGCGACGGCCCCGCCGACGATCATCTTCCCCGCGCCCGACTTCTTCGGCGGTCGGCTCCGGCCCTGTTCCGGAAGCGGTGCGTACTGGTTCGGTGGCGATACGTGTGACTGCTGAGACATGGTGAACCCCCTGAGGCTCGGATGTGAGGACACCGTGACAGAGCTTCACCATGCGCGCAGGGACAAGAGCTGTCTGTAATGCGGCCGTGACCTATCCGGTATAGATCATTCCTGATAGGTCCGGACCAAGGGTTCGATCCGTTTACGCAACCGGGCTTGCGGAGGCCGCCGGCCTGGCCGAGACGCCCCGAACCGGGGAGCGTCCGCAGGCCGTACGGACGCTCCCCGCTCCGGGGAAGGCGCCGGATCAGGCGCCGCGGAGCTCAGCCGGTCAGCCCCCGGCGCGCCAGAAGCGGCTCGATGCGCGGCGCCCGGCCGCGGAAGCCCTCGAACGCCGCCATCGGGTCGACGCTCCCGCCGCGCGAGAGCAGTTCGCGGCGGAAGACGTCGCCGTTCTCGCGCCGCATGCCGCCGTTCTCCTTGAACCACTCCACGGTGTCGGCGTCGAGCACCTCGCTCCAGATGTACGAGTAGTACCCGGCGCTGTAGCCGTGGGCGAAGATGTGCGCGAAGTAGGTGCTGCGGTAGCGCGGCGGGATCGCGGGCAGCGCGAGTCCGGCCTCCTTCAGGGCGGCGGCCTCGAACTCCTCGGCGTCGCCGGGGTCGTGTCCGGCCGGGATGGTGTGCCAGGCCCAGTCGAGGACGGCGGCCGCGAGGTACTCCACCGTGCGGAAGCCCTGCCCGAAGCGCTCCGCGTCCTCCATCCGGGCCACCAGCTCGGCGGGCATGGGCTCACCGGTCTCGTGGTGGCGGGCGTAGTGGGCCAGCACCTCCGGCCGGGTCACCCACATCTCGTTGACCTGCGAGGGGTACTCGACGAAGTCGCGCGGAACGGCCGTGCCGGAGAAGAAGGGGTGCCGGACGTCGGAGAACAGGCCGTGCAGGGCGTGGCCGAACTCGTGGAAAAGGGTGTTCACCTCGTCGTAGGTGAGCAGCGCGGGCTCGCCCTCGGCGGGCTTGGCGACATTGAGGTTGTTGACCACGACGGGCTTGCGGCCGGTGAGCGCGGACTGGTCGACCAGACTGTTCATCCAGGCGCCGCCGCGCTTGGAGGCGCGCGCGAAGAAGTCGCCGAGGTAGAGGCCGAGGGGGGAGCCGTCCGCGTTGAAGACCTCGAAGACCCGGACGTCGGGGTGGTAGCCGATGAGATCGGGGCGCTCGGTGAAGCTCAGTCCGTAGACCTGCCCGGCGGCGTGGAAGACGCCGTCCCGCAGCACCCGGTCGAGCTCGAAGTAGGGGCGCATCGCCGCGGTGTCGATGTCGAACTCCGCCTTGCGGACCTTCTCCGACCAGTACGCCCAGTCCCAGGCGGAGAAGTCCTCCAGCCCGGAGGCGGCGGCCAGGGCCGCGGCCTCGCGCTCGGCGTTGGCGACGGCGGGCGGCACGAGCCGGGTCAGCAAGGACGTCACGGCTTCCGGGGTGCCCGCGGTCTGGTCGGCGACGACGTACGCGGCGTGGTTCTCGTAGCCGAGCAGAGCGGCACGCTCGGCGCGCAGTGCGGCGAGCCGGACGGTGAGTTCGCCGTTGGAGGTCAGGCCCCGGCCGAGCGAGGCCTCCAGCAGGCGCCGGCGCAGGGCGCGGTCGTCGAGCGAGGCCAGTTCCGACTGGTTGGAGAAGTTCTTCAGGCTGAGGACGTACTTGCCGTCGTGGCCGAGGGCGGTGGCGTTGGCCGCCGCGGCGGCGACGGCGTCGGCGGAGAGCCCCGACAGCTCCTCGGGGCTGTCGAGCACCAGGGCGGCGGCCTTGGTGTCGGCGAACAGGTTCTGCTCGAAGGCCGTGGAGGCCTCGGCGATCCGCGCGTTGAGCGCCTTCAGCCGCTCGCGGCCCTCCTCGGAGAGCTCGGCGCCCGCGCGGACGAAACGGGTGTGGTAGCGCTCCAGCAACCGCAGCGCCTCGGCGTCCAGACCGAGTTCCGTGCGGCTCGCATACAGCGCCTTGATGCGGACGTAGAGGTCGGCGTTCAGGTGGACGGCGTCGGCGTGGGCGGCGAGGGCGGGGTTGACCTTGGCCTCGATCTCCTGGATGCCGGGAGCGGTGTCGGAGCTCGCGCGGTTGAAGAAGACCTTCGACACGCGGTCCAGCAGGTCCCCGGAGCGCTCCAGGGCGACGATCGTGTTCTCGAAGGTCGGCGGCTCGGGGTTCGCGGCTACGGCCTCGGTCTCGGCGAGGTGCTCGGCCATCCCCTGTTCGAAGGCGGGGAGGTAGTGCTCCTCGCGGATGTCCGCGAACGGCGGCAGCTCGTACGGAAGGGTGCTCGGGCTGAAAAAGGGATTCGTCGACGTCACGCCACCGACCTTACGCGCGGCGCCCGCGGACCGGACGCGTCCTTCCTTCAGGAGACCGGATGCCGCTGCGCGTACGGGCGTCCGTACGCGCAGCGGCGACTACCGGGGTGCCACACCCCGATGAATCCTCCGATTATCAGCAAGGTCGGTCATGCGTCCTCGACGTTTGTCACCGTTACGCGGGCTTCGCGTCACAGACGATCGACAGCCCCTTCCGCCCCTGATCGTTTGTCGTTGGTCCCGGCGAGGCCGGCCGCCCCCAAGGCCGGCGCATGGGAGGTGCGTGGGAGATGACGGACCGGACCCTCTGGTCGTACGCCGAGATCGCCGCTCACATCCGGGTGCAGGTCGACACCGTGCGCTCGTACCGCAAGCACGGGCACTTGCCGCCCCCCGACGTCGTGGAGGGCGGCAAGCCGTACTGGTACGCGGACACCGTCCGTCTGTGGAGTTCCCGGCGCCCCGGGAATCGCGGGCGCCGGGAGTTCGGTTGATGTCGGTCCCGCCGCCGCTCGGCCCCGAACGGGCCGCTGCGGCTGCGGGGCCGGGCCCGGCAGCTCAGCGGCCGAGCAGTTCACCGCCGTTGCACTGCAGGATCTCGCCGGTGATGAAGCCGGCCTCCGGGGACGCCAGGAAGACCACCGCCGAGGCGACGTCCTCGGGCCGTCCGACCCGGCCGACCAGGGTCCGGCCCGCCCTGCGGGTCAGCTCGGCCGCGTCGAGCCGGGCGCCGAAGAACTCGGTGCCCGCCACGGTGCCCGGGGCGACGATGTTGCAGGTCACGCCGCGCGGGCCGAGCTGAGCCGCCAGGGAGTGGTTCCAGGCGTGCAATGCGGCCTTGGACGCCCCGTAGGAGCCCCCGCCGCGCAGCGCGGCCACCGAGGTGACGGTGATGACCCGGCCGCCCTCCGGGAGCCGGTCGCGTACGGATTCGGTCAGCAGGACGGCGGTGAGGACGTTGCGCTCGAAGTCGCCGCGCCAGCGGGCCAGCACCCCGTGCGGGCCCGCCCCGATCGCGAGTTCGCGACTGCCCGCGTTGTTGACCAGGACGTCGATGCGCCGCGGCAGCCGCGCAAGGGCCGCCTCCACGTCGTCCGGATCGGCGAGGTCGCAGACGACCGGGGTCACGTCGTGGCCCAGGCGGGCGCTCAGCTCGTCGGCGGTGGCGTGCAGCACCTCGCGGCGCCGGCCGACGATGGTCACATGGTCGCCGGCTTCGGCGAAGAGGGTGGCCACCGACCGGCCGATGCCCGTTCCTCCGCCGGTCACCACGACGTGCCGGCCCACACTTGCGTTCTGCGACATCACGCTCCGCTCCTCGAGGAGGGACAGCACGTTACGGGACGGCGGGTACGTCACCGACACAGGGGTCCGCCATGATGCGGACGGCGTAGGAGATGCGTAGCCGAGGCCGAGGTCACACTGGCTGGAACGTAACCTTTTGGTTTACGAGGGGGTCTAACCGAGAGAAGACACCGGGCTCCCGGCGGACTCGGTGACATGATGAGCGGGTTGTCTTTGGGGGACAGCCCGGTCGCCAGGTCGGGGCGAACTGCCCGGAGAGCTTTGAGCGGCCCTCCCGGGTGGCTTGGCCCGGCTGGGCGAACGCACCCAAAGAACGCCCGGTACGGACCCGTGGGGGGATCCGCTCCGGGAAACGGAAGCGCCCCGTGCCGAACCCGTGGGGGGATTCGGCGCGGGGCGTTTCTCTGTGCGCGGGACGCCGGGTCAGCGGGCCTCGACCGGGACGTAGTCCCGCTCGACGACTCCCGTGTAGACCTGGCGCGGACGGCCGATCCGGGAACCCGGCTCGGTGATCATCTCGTGCCACTGGGCGATCCAGCCGGGCAGCCGGCCGAGCGCGAAGAGCACCGTGAACATCGTGGTCGGGAAGCCCATAGCCCGGTAGATCAGGCCGGTGTAGAAATCGACGTTCGGGTACAGGTTGCGCGAGACGAAGTAGTCGTCGCTGAGGGCGTGCTCCTCGAGCTTCAGCGCGATGTCCAGCAGCTCGTCGGACTTGCCGAGCGCGGAGAGCACGTCGTGGGCGGCGGCCTTGATGATCTTGGCCCGGGGGTCGAAGCTCTTGTAGACCCGGTGGCCGAAGCCCATCAGGCGGACGCCGTCCTCCTTGTTCTTCACCTTGCGGATGAAGGCGTCCACATCACCGCCGTCGGCCTGGATGGCCTCCAGCATCTCCAGCACGCTCTGGTTGGCGCCGCCGTGCAGCGGGCCCCACAGGGCGTTGATGCCCGCGGAGATCGACGCGAACAGGTTGGCCTGCGAGGAGCCGACCAGGCGGACGGTGGAGGTCGAGCAGTTCTGCTCGTGGTCGGCGTGGAGGATGAGGAGCTTGTCCAGGGCGTCGACGACGACCGGGTTGAGCTCGTACTCCTCGGCGGGCACGGCGAAGGTCATCCGCAGGAAGTTCTCGACGTAGCCGAGGTCGTTGCGCGGGTAGACGAAGGGGTGGCCGACCGACTTCTTGTAGGCGTACGCGGCGATCGTCGGCAGCTTGGCGATGAGCCGGATCGTCGACAGGTAGCGCTGCTTCTCGTCGAACGGGTTGTGGCTGTCCTGGTAGAAGGTGGACAGCGCGCTGACCACGGAGGACAGCATCGCCATCGGGTGCGCGTCCCGCGGGAAGCCCTGGAAGAACCGTTTGACGTCCTCGTGGAGGAGCGTGTGCTGCGTGATGTCGCCGCGGAAGGCGGCGAGCTCGTCGACGGTGGGCAGCTCACCGTTGATGAGAAGGTAGGCGGTCTCCAGGAAGGTGCCGCGCTCGGCGATCTGCTCGATGGGGTAACCGCGGTAGCGCAGAATTCCCTGTTCGCCGTCGAGGTAGGTGACCGCGGACTTGTAGGCCGCGGTGTTCCCATAGCCGCTGTCCAGGGTGACCAGGCCGGTGTCGGCGCGCAGCTTGCCGATGTCGAAGCCGTTGTCCCCAACGGTGCCCTCGACCACCGGGTAGCTGTACTCGCCGTCCCCGTACCGCAGTACTACAGAGTTGTCGCTCACGTCATTCCCTCACCGACGTCGTGCCTCTTCTTCGAGGTTGGCAGGTGCCCTGACTACCCCTACTGTCCCCCATTTGGCGTGGCCGCGTGCACTCGGGGTCGGTCGGGGGGCCGAATGGTGGCACCGAGTGCCTATCTTGCCGCCCGAGCCAGCCGATGGTCGAGGGCCGTGAAGCGTCGGCCTGCGGAGACGGTGCGGACCGCCTGGCCGATCGCCCTGCGCGAGCCCACGAGCACGACCAGTCGTTTCGCCCGGGTGACGGCGGTATAGAGCAGGTTTCGCTGGAGCATCATCCACGCTCCGGTGGTGACAGGGATCACGACGGCGGGATACTCGCTGCCCTGCGACCGGTGGATCGTCACCGCGTAGGCGTGGGCCAGCTCGTCCAGCTCGTCGAAGTCGTAGGGAATCTCCTCGTCCTCGTCGGTCAGTACGGTGAGCCGCTGCTCCACGGTGTCCAGGGAGGTGACGACTCCCACCGTTCCATTGAAGACGCCGTTGGCGCCTTTCTCATAGTTGTTCCTGATCTGGGTCACCTTGTCGCCGACGCGGAAGGTGCGGCCGCCGAAGCGCCGCTCCGGCAGATCGGGGCGGGCCGGGGTGACGGCCTGCTGGAGGAGCCCGTTCAGCACGCCGGCGCCCGCGGGGCCGCGGTGCATGGGGGCGAGCACCTGCACATCGCGGCGTGGGTCGAGGCCGAACCGGCGCGGGATGCGCCGGGCCGCCACGTCCACCGTGAGCCGTGCCGTCTCCTCGCCGTCCTCCTCCACGAAGAGGAAGAAGTCGTCCAGCCCCTGGGTGACCGGATGCGCTCCGGAGTTGATCCGGTGGGCGTTGGTGACCACGCCGGACTGCTGGGCCTGCCGGAAGATGCGGGTCAGCCGGACCGACGGGACGGGGCTGCCTTCGGCCAGCAGATCGCGCAGCACCTCGCCGGCGCCGACGCTGGGCAGTTGGTCCACGTCGCCGACGAAGAGCAGGTGCGCCCCTGGCGGCACGGCCTTGACCAGTTTGTTCGCCAGCAGCAGATCGAGCATCGAGGCCTCGTCCACGACGACCAGATCGGCGTCGAGGGGCCGATCCCTGTCGTACGCGGCGTCGCCGCCCGGCTTGAGCTCCAGCAGCCGGTGGACGGTGGAGGCCTCGGCCCCGGTCAGCTCGGCGAGCCGCTTGGCCGCCCGGCCCGTGGGCGCGGCCAGCACCACCTTGGCCTTCTTCGCCTGCGCCAGGGCCACCACGGACTTCACCGTGAAGGACTTGCCACAGCCGGGGCCCCCGGTCAGCACGGCGACCTTCTCGGTGAGCGCCAGCCGCACCGCCTGCTGCTGCTCGGGGGCGAGATCCGCGCCCGTCCGCTCGGCGAGCCAGGTCAGCGCCTTGTCCCAGTCGACGTCGCGGAAGGCGGGCATCCGGTCCTCGGCGCCGCGCAGCAACCGCAGCACCGAGCCGGCCAGGGAGATCTCCGCCCGGTGGAAGGGCACCAGATAGACCGCGCGCACCGGATCCTCCCCGCCGTCGGGGGCCGGTACGGGCTCGACGACCACCCCTTCCTCGGCCGCCAGCTCCGCGAGGCAGTCGATGACCAGGCCGGTGTCCACCTGGAGCAGCTTCACGGCGTCCGAGAGCAACCGCTCCTCGGGAAGGAAGCAGTTGCCGCCGTCGGTCGCCTGGGACAGGGCGTACTGGAGACCGGCCTTGACGCGATCGGGGCTGTCGTGCGGTATGCCGACGGCCTGCGCGATCCGGTCCGCGGTGAGGAAGCCGATGCCCCAGACATCGGCCGCCAACCGGTAGGGCTGGTTCTTCACCACGGAGATCGACGCGTCGCCGTACTCCTTGTAGATGCGCACCGCGATCGAGGTGGACACGCCGACGCCCTGGAGGAAGACCATGACCTCCTTGATGGCCTTCTGCTCCTCCCAGGCGGCGCCGATCAACTTGGTGCGCTTGGGGCCGAGCCCCGGGACCTCCACCAGCCGGGCCGGCTCCCGCTCGATGACCTCCAGGGTGTCGGTGCCGAAGTGCTCGACGATGCGCTCGGCAATGCGCGGGCCGATGCCCTTGATCAGCCCGGAGCCCAGGTAGCGCCGGATGCCCTGGATCGTGGCAGGCAGGACGGTGGTGTAGTTCTCCACGGTGAACTGCTTGCCGTACTGCGGGTGGGAGCCCCAACGCCCCTCCATGCGCAGCGACTCCCCCGGCTGGGCACCCAGCAGCGAGCCGACCACGGTCAGCAGGTCGCCGGCGCCGCGGCCGGTGTCGACCCGGGCGACCGTGTACCCGTTCTCCTCGTTGGCGTAGGTGATCCGCTCGAGGACGCCCTCGACGACGGCCAGTCTCAGCTCCCCCACGGCGCGGGCCACCTTCCCTGTTCTGCGTTGTGATCCGACCGTACCGCTCGGCCACGACAGGCCGCCGTCGCCTGTGGACACGCTCGCCGATCGGCCACCGGAAGGTAACGATCCGGTTTCGAACCCTTGCCTTGAGACATGTAATCGATTCCAATCCCTCTTGTAATCGATTCCACGAGGAGGTGGGACGGGTGGCGAGCATCAAGGACGTGGCATCACGCGCCGGTGTCTCCGTCGCAACGGTCTCCCGCGTGCTCAACGACCACCCGTCGGTCCGGCCGGACACCCGCACCCGGGTGCTGGCCGCCGTGGCCGAGCTCGGCTACCGGCCCAACGCGGTGGCGCGGTCGTTGCGCACCGACCAGACCCATACCCTCGGCCTGGTCATCAGCGACGTGCTGAACCCCTTCTTCACCGAGCTCGCCCGCTCCGTCGAAGACGAGGCCAGGGCACTGGGCTACAGCGTGATCATCGGCAACGCCGACGAACGGCCGGAGCAGCAGGACCACCACATCCGCACGCTGCTGGACCGCCGCATCGACGGACTGCTGGTCAGTCCCACCGACGGCGGTTCCCCGCTGATCCAGGACGCGGTGCGCTCCGGCACCCCGATGGTCTTCGTCGACCGCTGGATCCCCGGCATAGGCCAGGACGTCCCGGTGGTCCGCACCGACGGCTGCGACGCGGTGCGCGACCTGGTCGCGCACCTCCACGGCCTGGGCCACCGCCGGCTGGCGATCATCGCGGGCCCCGCCGCGACCACCACGGGCCGCGAGCGCGTACAGGCCTTCCGCCAGGCGCTGGCCGGCTTCGGACTGCCGCTCCCGGACGAGTACATCGGCCAGGGCGACTTCCAGGCCGACAGCGGCCGCCGGGCCACCGCCCGGTTCCTGGACCTGCCGGTCCCGCCCGAGGTGGTCTTCGCCGCGGACAACCTGATGGCGCTCGGCGCCATGGACGAGATCCGCGCCCGCGGCATGCGCGTGCCCGACGACATCGCGCTCGCCGCCTTTGACGACATCCCGTGGTTCCTCCACACCGATCCGCCGATCACCGCGATCGCCCAGCCCACGGGCGAGCTCGGCCGAGCCGCGGTGCGCTCGCTGATCGACCGGGTGGAGGGCAGACCGGCGCCGTCGGTCACCGTGTCCGCCCGTCTCGTTGTCCGCCGCTCCTGCGGCGCGTCCGAAAGGAGCCCCCGTTGAGCACGAGCAGCCCCGAGCTCCTCCGCATGGAGGGCGTCCGCAAGGTCTTCCCCGGCGTGGTGGCTCTCGACGGCGTCGACTTCGACCTGCGCGGAGGCGAGGTGCACGTCCTGCTCGGCGAGAACGGCGCGGGCAAGAGCACCCTGATCAAGATGCTCTCCGGCGCCCACCGCCCCGACGAGGGACGGATCCTCGTCGACGGCGGCGAGGTGCGCATCCATGGTGCCCAGGACGCCGAGAAGCTGGGCATCGCGACGATCTACCAGGAGTTCAACCTCGTCCCGGCGCTGAGTGTCGCCGAGAACATCTTCCTGGGCCGCCAGCCGCGCCGGCTCGGCCTGGTGAACCGCAAGCAGATGAACGCGGACGCCGCCGCGCTGCTGGCCCGGGTCGGCATCGACGTCGACCCGCGGACCCCGGTCTCCGAACTGGGCATCGCGCGCCTGCAGATGGTGGAGATCGCCAAGGCCCTCAGTCTGCGGGCACGCGTCCTGATCATGGACGAGCCGACCGCGGTGCTCACCACCGAGGAGGTCGACAAGCTCTTCCGGATCGTGCGCAAGCTGCGCGAGGACGGCGTCGGCATCGTCTTCATCACCCACCACCTGGAGGAGATCGCCGCCCTCGGCGACCGCGTCACCGTCCTGCGCGACGGCCGCAGCGTCACCCAGGTGCCGGCGAGCACCCCGGAGGACGAACTGGTCCGGCTGATGGTGGGCCGCAGCATCGAGCAGCAGTACCCGCGCGAGCGCGCCGAGGCGGGCGCGCCCCTGCTGCGGGTCGAGGGCCTCACCCGGGACGGCGTCTTCCACGGCGTGAGCTTCGAGGTGCGGGCCGGCGAGGTCGTCGGCCTGGCCGGACTCGTCGGCGCGGGACGCACCGAGGTCGTCCGCGCGGTCTTCGGCGCCGACCCGTACGACTCCGGGACGGTCGAGGTCCTGGGCAAGCGCTTGCGCCGCCACGACGTGAACGCCGCCATGGACGCGGGCATCGGCCTGGTGCCCGAGGACCGCAAGGGCCAGGGCCTGGTGCTGGACGCCACCATCCAGGAGAACCTGGGCCTGGTCACCCTCGGCCGTGCGACGCGCGCCGGGTTCGTCGACCGGGCCGGGCAGCGCAAGGCGGCGGATCGGATCTCGGGGCAGCTCAAGGTCCGCATGGCCGGGCTGCACCAGCACGTGCGCACCCTGTCGGGCGGAAACCAGCAGAAGGTCGTCATCGGCAAGTGGCTGCTGGCCGACACCAAGGTGCTCATTCTCGACGAGCCGACCCGAGGCATCGACGTCGGCGCCAAGGTCGAGATCTACCAGCTCATCAACCAGCTCACCGCCTCCGGCCACGCGGTGCTGATGATCTCCAGCGACCTCCCCGAGGTGCTGGGCATGAGCGACCGCGTCCTGGTGATGTCCCAGGGCCGGATCGCCGGTGAACTTCCCTCGCACGAGGCCACCCAGGACTCCGTCATGGCCCTGGCCGTCGGCACAGCGCCAGCCGAGGGCGGCACGACTACAGCAACGAAGGATGTGGAGGGCTCCCGTGGCCACTGACACGCTCAAAAGCAGTACGGACGCGGGCGGCCTCGCCGCGGCACGCCGTGTGCTCCTCAACAACGGCGCGCTCAGCGCCTTGGTGGTCCTGCTCGTGGCCCTGTCGTTCCTGTCGGGCGACTTCCTGTCCACGCAGAACCTGCTCAACGTCGGCGTCCAGGCGGCCGTCGTCGCGATCCTCGCCTTCGGCTCCACCTTCGTGATCGTCGCCGCCGGCATCGACCTGTCGGTCGGCTCGGTCGCGGCGCTCTCGGCGACGGTGCTGGCCTGGAGCGCGAGTTCTGCGGGTCTGCCGGTGTGGCTGGCGGTCGTGCTGTCCATCGCCACGGGTGTCGCCAGCGGTCTGCTGAGCGGCCTGCTGATCTCCTTCGGCAAGCTGCCGCCGTTCATCGCGACCCTCGCCATGCTCTCGATCGGCCGCGGCCTCACCCTGGTCATCTCCCAGGGCAGCCCCATCGCCTTCCCCGACTCCGTCTCCCACCTGGGCGACACCATCGGCGGCTGGCTGCCCGTCCCGGTCCTGGTGATGATCGTCGCGGGCGCCGCCACAGCGATCATCCTCGGCCGCACCTACATAGGCCGCGCCATGTACGCGATCGGCGGCAACGAGGAGGCGGCCCGCCTCTCCGGCATCCGCGTCAAGCGCCAGAAGATCGTCATCTACGCTCTGTCCGGCCTCTTCGCGGCGGTCGCGGGCATCGTGCTCGCCTCCCGGCTCGCCTCGGCGCAGCCGCAGGCCGCGAACGGCTACGAGCTGGACGCGATCGCCGCGGTCGTCATCGGCGGCGCCAGCCTCTCCGGAGGCGTCGGCAAGGCGTCGGGCACCCTGATCGGCGCGCTGATCCTCGCCGTACTGCGCAACGGCCTCAACCTCCTGTCGGTCTCCGCCTTCTGGCAGCAGGTCGTCATCGGCGCGGTCATCGCGCTGGCCGTCCTGCTCGACACCCTGCGCCGCCGCGCCTGACGCGGCGCCCGGACCCCCGACCTTTCCCCCCTTTTTTCCTGCACCACACCAAGGAACCCCCATGCGCACGAAGCTCATCTCCGCCACCACCGTCGCCGTCGCCGCCCTGGCGCTCACCGCCACCGCCTGCAACTCCGGTTCCGGCTCGTCCTCCGACATCAAGGTGGGCCTCTCGGTCTCCACCCTCAACAACCCGTTCTTCGTGCAGCTGAAGTCGGGCGCGCAGGCCGAGGCGAAGAAGGAGGGCGTCGACCTGACCGTCACCGACGCGCAGAACGACGCTTCGCAGCAGGCCAACCAGCTGCAGAACTTCACCAGCCAGAACGTGAAGGCGATCGTCGTCAACCCGGTGGACTCCGACGCGGCCGGTCCCGCGGTCAAGGCCGCCAACAAGGCCGGCATCCCCGTCGTCGCGGCCGACCGCGGCGTCAACAAGGCCGAGCTCGCCACCACCGTCGCCTCCGACAACGTCGAGGGCGGCCGGCTCGCCGCCAAGACGCTGGCCGAGTCGCTGGGCGGCAAGGGCACTGTCGTCGTCCTTCAGGGCACCGCGGGCACCTCCGCGGCCAACGAGCGCGGCCGGGGCTTCAACGAGGGCATCACGGCCTACCCGGGCATCAAGGTGGTGGCCCAGCAGTCCGCCGACTTCGACCGCACCAAGGGCCTGGACGTCATGACCAACCTGCTGCAGGCCCACTCCGACGTCACCGGGGTCTTCGCCCAGAACGACGAGATGGCCCTCGGCGCCGTCAAGGCGCTCGGCGACAAGGCCGGCACGTCGGTCAAGGTCGTCGGCTTCGACGGCACCCCCGACGGCCTCACCGCGGTCAGGAACGGCACCCTCTTCGCGTCCGTGGCCCAGCAGCCGAAGGAGCTCGGCAAGCTGGCCGTGCAGAACGCGGTGAAGGCCGCCAAGGGCGAGAAGCTCGACGACCTGGTGAAGGTCCCGGTCAAGGTCGTCACCGAGAAGAACGTCGCCGACTTCTCCTCCTGACGAGCCGCATCGGTACGGCGACCCCGAAGGGAACACGCAGATGCACGGCTACGACCTGCTGGTCGTGGGGTCGGCCAACGCCGACCTGGTGATCCATGTCGACCGCCGCCCGGCGGCCGGCGAGACAGTCCTCGGCTCGGACCTCGCCACCCACCCGGGTGGCAAGGGGGCCAACCAGGCCGTCGCCGCGGCCCGCCTGGGGGCGCGGACGGCGCTCCTCGCCCGGGTCGGCGACGACGCCCACGGGCGGCTGCTCACCGGCTCGCTGACGTCGGCCGGCGTCGACACCACCGGTGTCCTGAGCGGCGACGCCCCCACAGGGGTCGCGCTGATCACCGTGGACCCCTCGGGCGACAACAGCATCGTGGTGTCGCCGGGCGCCAACGCCCGGCTCACCGCGAAGGACGTGACCGGGGCACGCGAGCTGCTGGAGGCCGCCAGGGTGGTCTCGCTGCAACTGGAGATCCCCCTGGAGTCGGTCGCCGCCGCGGTGGCGACGGCCGCGGAGGCCGGCACGCGGGTCGTGCTGAACCCCTCGCCCCCCGCCGCGCTGCCGCCGGAGGTGCTGGCCGGCTGCGACCCCCTCGTGGTCAACGAGCACGAGGCACGCGTCCTGCTCGGCGCGAAGGCCGGGGACACCCCCGAGGCGTGGGCGGCGGGATTGCTCGCGCTCGGCCCGCGCTCCGTGGTCGTCACGCTCGGCGCGGCGGGCGCGCTCGCGGCGACGGCGGACGGCGCCGTACACATACCGAGCCCTCGTGTGTCGGCCGTCGACACCACCGGTGCCGGCGACTCCTTCACGGGGGCGCTGGCATGGCGGCTGGGCGCGGGCGACGACCTGGCGTCCGCCGTGCGGTTCGCGGTGCGGGTGGGCGCCGCGGCCGTCACGAAGCCGGGTGCGCAGGAATCCTTCCCCACCCTCGAAGAAGTGGGTCAGCTGTGAAGAAGTCCGGAATCCTCAACCGCCATCTGTCGGGCGCCCTCGCCGTGCTCGGCCACACCGACCTGGTCGTGGTCTGCGACGCGGGGCTGCCGATCCCTCCCGGGCCCATCGTCGTCGACCTCGCGTTCCGGGCCGGCACCCCGTCCTTCTCCGAGGTCCTCGACGGCCTCCTGGAGGAGCTGGTGGTGGAAGGGGCGATCGCCGCCAGGGAGGTCCGCGACCACAACCCCGAGGTGACCGCCCGGCTCGACCGGGCGTTCCCCGACCTGGAGCTGGTGCCGCACGAGGAGTTCAAGGCCCGCACCCGGCAGGCCCGCCTCGTCGTCCGCACGGGCGAGGCACGGCCGTACGCCAACGTCATGCTGCGCTGCGGCGTGCCCTTCTGACGTACGTCGCCCCCGCATCCGAGGTGATGCGGGGGCGACGGGGGTGATGCCTGGGTGACGGCCGCCCGCTGCCCGGAGGAGGGGGCGGCCCGGTCGCAGCCCCGGCCGACGGGTCGAAGGCCCGCCATCCGCCCCGGCAGGTTCGTCGGACGGCAGGGCTCCGGCGGCGAGCGTGGTCGCCGTCCCCGCGGTCAGCGGGCGTAGCGGCCGGCGGGCCGGGAGAGGGACAGACCCGGGATGAGCTCCTGGCGCGCGTTCTCGTACGCCTCCCACGTCGCGTGCTCCGGCAGCGAGGGGATCGTGACCAGCTCTCCGGCGTCGAGACCGGCGAGCCCGGCCCGCGCTGCGTCGCGGGGGGCCATGACCGCCTCCTTGGGCACCTGGTCCAGTTCGATGCCCGAGCCGTCCCAGATCGCCGTCTCCAGCGCTCCGGGCACCAGGACCTGCACCCGGACGCCGGAACCGGCGAACTCCTGGGCCAGGGCCTGGGAGAAGGCGATCACATACGCCTTGGTGCCGCTGTACACCGCGCCGACCGGGAGGATGTTGAGCGCGAGGGCGGAGGAGACGTTCACGATCGTGCCCGATCCCCGGCCGGAGAACGCCTTCGCGGCGGCGGCCGCGAGCCTGGTGGCGGAGGTCAGGTTGAGTGTGATCAGCCACTCCAACTGGTCGGGGTCCGCCGCGGACAGCGGACCGAACAGGGCAGCGCCGGCGTTGTTCACCAGCGTGTCGATGGCGGGGTCGGCCGCCAGGCGGTCCTCGACGCTCCGCATGCCCTCCGGCGTCGCCAGGTCGGCGCTCAGCACCGAGACCTGGACGCCGAAACGTTTCGCGAGGTCCGCCGCGGCGGACTCGAGCCGCGCCTGGTCGCGTGCGAAATTGCCGGGGACCGTCCACCACCGGCTCCGGCCCGGCACTGGCCCGGCAGCGATGGAGGCCGGTCAGGTGGTGGGGTGTTCGGTGCGGTCGGTGTCCCAGCGGGTGTGGTAGCTGCCGGGGCGGTCGGCGCGGCGGTAGGTGTGGGCACCGAAGTAGTCGCGCTGGGCCTGGGTGAGGGCGGCCGGCAGGCGCGGGGTGCGCAGGGTGTCGTAGTAGGCCAGGGCGGCGGCGAAGGCGGGGGTGGGCACGCCGTCGCGGGTGGCGTGGGCGACGACCAGGCGCCAGGGGAGTTGGGCGGCGCCGACTTCGCGGGCGAAGCCGGGGTCGGCGAGCAGACTGGGCAGGGCGGGGTCTGCGGTGTAGGCGTCGCGGACGCGGTCGAGGAAGTCGGCGCGGATGATGCAGCCGGCGCGCCATACGGCGGCGACGGTGGCGAGGTCGGTGTGCCAGCCGTAGGTGTCGGCGGCTGCCTGGATCTGGTGCAGGCCCTGGGCGTAGGAGATGACCTTGGAGGCGTACAGGGCCTGTTCGACCTGGCCGGTGAAGCGTTCGGCGTCGCGTTGGCCGAGGAGGGTGGGGGCAGGTCCGGGCAGGGTCGCGCCGGTGGCGCGCAGGGGGGCGTGGCCGGACAGGGAGCGGGCGAAGACGGCCTCGGCGATGCCGGAGATGGGGATGCCGAGGTCGAGGGCGGTCTGCACGGTCCAGCGTCCGGTGCCCTTCTGCTCGGCGGCGTCGGCGATGACGTCGACGAAGGGCAGGCCGGTGTCGGCGTCGTGGTGGGCGAGGACCTCGGCGGTGATCTCGATGAGGTAGGAGTTCAGGCGGCCGGTGTTCCACTGGCGGAAGACGTCGGCGATCCGCGCGGGCGGCCATCCGGTGGCGTGGCGCAGGAGGTGGTAGGCCTCGGCGATGAGTTGCATGTCGGCGTACTCGATGCCGTTGTGGACCATCTTGACGAAGTGGCCGGCGCCGTCGGGGCCGAGGTGGGCGACGGCCGGGGTGCCGTCGGGGGTGGTGGCGGCGATGTCGGTCAGGACGGGGGCCAGCAGCCGGTAGGCCTCAGGCGAGCCGCCGGGCATGATGCTGGGGCCGTTCAGGGCGCCTTCCTCGCCGCCGGAGATGCCGGTGCCCAGGAAGTGGATGCCGCGCTCGCGCAGGGCGGCCTCGCGGCGGCGGGTATCGGCGAAGTGGGCGTTGCCGCCGTCGACGATGACGTCGCCCGGGTCGAGCAGCGGCGCGTACTCGGCGATCACGTCGTCGGTGGCCTGTCCGGCCTGCACCATGACGATCAGCCGCCGGGGCCGCTGCAGCGCGGCGACCATCTCCTGCGCGGTCTGCGCCGCGATGAAGGCGCCCTCGTGGCCGAAGTCGCCGACCAGGGCCAGGGTCCGGGCGGGAGTGCGGTTGTGCACCGCCACCGCGTAACCGTGACGAGCCAGGTTGCGGGCCAGATTACGGCCCATCACGGCAAGACCCGTGACGCCGACCTGTGCACTCGAATGCATGAAACGACCCCTCGATTCCGTAGGTGAAGCGCTTGCGCGGCGCTTAGATTACGAACGTAATCAATACACTGTTCGGCGGACAACCCGACCAGGAGCGGCGACCCACGGACCCGGATCCCCCCGGGAATAACAGGACCCGAGCACACCGACCGAGTCACCCCAGGCCGGAGTTCGGACACCGACACCCGTCCGACCTGCGAAGACTCCCGCCGGACCGTGCGACCGCTGCGCCATCGCCTCCCCGGGGCCGGCCGGCGCCACCCGCGGACCATGCGGACTTCCTCCGGCGGCTGCCCACCGACCCACATAGATGTCGTATGACATCTATCACGGGATGGTGGGCCGGTCAGGGGCCCACGACACCGCCCCTGCGCTTCCCCGCCCGGGGCGTACATCCGTCCGGCTGCCGTCGGCGGGCCGGGCGGGCGGATCACGCGTAGCGTCCCGACCATGAGCGACCGACCGCTGAAGGACGAGGTGCTGGAGGAGCTGGGGGACGACCGGCTCCGGGAGATCGCCGAGCTGCTCGGGACCGAAGCCGCGCGGGCTCAGCAGGTCGTGGGAAGCGCGGTGGCCTCGATCACGGGGGTGCTGACGGACGACGCGGTGACACCCGGCGGCACAGCGGAGCTGTGCCAGGCCATGGAGCAGGCCGCGAACGAGCCGGAGCCGCTGCCCGCCGCCGCCGTCGGCTTCGCCGGGGTGCAGGGCGGCACGGGACCGGAACCGGGCCGGGGGGTGCTGGCGGCCGTGCTGGCCAAGGTCGCCGCCCCGGCGGCGCGGGCGGTGGCCAAGCGGACCGGGCTCCCGGTCGAAGGAGTCTCGGCGGCACTTGAGGCGGTGATCCCCGTGATGGCGACCGTGCTGGCCCGGCGGGCCCGAGAGAAGCGCTGAGCGACGGCGGCCCACCGGTCCGGCCTCGCACGATCCCGCCTCGCGCGTCCCGCCGGTCGAGACCGGTCTCACAGAGACCGGTCTCAGGCGGCCCCCGGTCCGGTTCCGCCTCGTCCACCCTGGTCGGCTTCAGCCGGGCAGACACGGCGAAAGGGGTCCGGCTGAGCCGGACCCCTTTTGCGTTTCCCCTCCCTCTGCGCGATGCCCCGAGCCCCCTCCGGGCGTCACGCTCTCCCCCACTCAAGACCCTTGTGAGGCCCCCCTCCGGGGTCTTGACGGCTAGGTAGACACACCGGCAGCGGGGATGGTTGCACGGCATCTCGAAGAAATTCTCAGCGATTTCTCAGAGGCCCCTTCTGCTGCGCCTGCCCCGTGGACCCGCCCGATCCGGAGCCACGCACAACAGCACGCCGGCGCCGTTCCGGCCGGCCTTCCGGTCGGCGTCCGGCGCTCCATGGATCTGCCGGTTCCGCGCCCGCCAGGGAGCGGCTCGCCTGCGGCGCCGGCCGCTCTCTCGTCGGGCAGGACCGGCGACCAGTGCTGTAGCGTCCGAAAAGTGAAGTTCGCGTTCTCGACCCTCGGGGTGCCGGGACTATCCGTGCCGGAGGTCGTCCGGCTCGCCACTGAACACGGCTACCACGGTGTGGAGCTGCGGGCCGGCCATGACGAGCCAGCGCACATCGGACTGACGGAACGTCAACGCGCCGATCTCGCCGCGGAGTTCCGCCGCTGCGGTGTCGCGGTCCTGGCAGTCGCCTCTTCCGTGCAGGTGGCCGCGCCAGGTGAGGACGCCCCCGCGCTGCGGGGCCTGCGCGACCACGTCCGCCTCGCCGCCGACCTCGGCGCCTCCTATGTGCGGGTGTCGCCCGGTGCCGGCGACGACGGAGAGCCCGCCGACACCCGGGCGGCCCGCCGGCTGGCGGCGGTGGCCCCGGAAGCCGCCGACGCCGGCGTGCGGATCCTGGTGGAGACCCATGACTCGCACCGGACGGGCGCGGACGTGGCGCGGATTCTGGGGCTGGTGGGACATCACCACACGGGCGCGCTCTGGGACGTGATGCACCCGTGGCTGGGCGGCGAACAGCCCGAGCACACCTATCCGGTGCTCGCCCCCTACCTGGGCTATGTGCAGGTCAAGGACGTCTCCTCGGCGCAGGACACCACCCCGCTGCCGCTCGGCGGCGGGGCACTGCCGCTGGCCGGCACGGTGGAGGTGCTCAGCCGGGCGGACTGGGACGGCTGGCTGTGCTGGGAGTACGACAAGCGCCGCTACCCGCAGGTGCGAGCGCTGCCGGAGCTGCTGTCACGGGGACGCGCGCACATGCTGCGACTGCTCGACGAATCGGCCTGAGCGCGGCGCGGTGACACCTGGGCGCGTACTCTTAAGCACCGGTGAATACGTCGCGCCCGCAGGATTCAGCAACGCTGAACGATCTGCCGTGTGGCGCGCAGGATGGCGAGGTGGACGGATGCTGGATCTGGCCCGGCTGCGGGCGCTGCACGCGGTACATGTGCACGGATCGGTGGGAGCGGCGGCCACCGCCCTCGGCTACACCGCGTCCGCCGTCTCCCAGCAGATCGCCAAACTGGAGCGCGAGACCCGTACGACGCTCCTGGAGCGGCAGGGCCGCGGCGTGGCGCTGACCGAGGCCGCCGAGCTGCTGGCGGCGACGGCACAGGAGCTGATGGCGATCGTGGAACGGGCCGAGGTCGCACTGGAAGAGCGGCGCGGCCGGCCCACCGGACGGCTGACCATGGCCGCCTTCCCGACCGCCGCGCGCGGCCTGCTCCCCCAGGTTCTGGCCGGGCTGACGGCCGCCCACCCGTCGCTGGAGCCGAGGCTGGTGGAGGAGGGCGCCCATCTGTCGGTGGACCTTGTCTCCCGCGGCGTCGTCGATCTGGCCGTGGTGCACGACTGGGACATCACCCCGCTGCCCGCGCCCGAGGGACTGGAGCGGGTGGTCATCGGCGAGGATCACTGCGACGTCCTGGTGCCCGCCGGGCATCCGCTGGCGGCGCGCGGGGCGCTGGTCCGCGAGGACCTCGTCGACGCACGGTGGATCTGCCAGCCGCCCGGGCACATGTGCCACGACTGGCTGGTGCGGACCCTGCGGGAGGTCGGCGCCGAGGCGGACCTGGCGTTCCAGGTCGGCGAGTACCAGACGCAGTTGGCGCTGGTGGCCGCCGGGCTGGGGATCGCGCTGATGCCGCGCCTGGGACGGGGGGCGGTGCCGGACGGCGTGGTCGTGCTGCCGCTGGAGCCGGCGCCCGTGCGGCGCCTGTACGCCCTCTGGCGGACAGGGGCGTCGCGACGTCCGGCCATCACGGAGACGGTCCGGGCGTTGCGTGAGCACTACCCCCGGGTCGTTGCCGGACCATGAGCGGATGCCACCCATCCGCAGGGAACCGCATCCGTCCCCTCTCCGTCCGACCGGCGTGCTGCCGGGGCCTCTCCGCAAGGCGACGGCCGTCGCGCTGCTGACCGTGTCGCTGACGGCCCTGACCGCCGCCTGCGACCGGCAGCGGCCCGCCGCCGCCCCCGCCGACAACGCCGGAGGCGGCCCCTCCGCCTCCGCGACCGCCACCGCTCCGGTCGGCACGGAGCGGGCGCCGTCCGTCGGGCCGACCGCCGCGTTCGCCACGTCCCCGCCGGTGAACGGGATGCTCTCCACCCGCCGTGTGTACGTCACCGAGACGACGCGCCCGGTGCCCGCCGTGCACACGGTCCTCGACGACGAGCGCGACCTGGGCCGTTTCCCCGGCTACTTCATGGCGTCGGCACCGCAGATCGCCGACGCCATCGCCGAGCGCGCCGCGCGGACCGACTTCTCGCGCTCGGTCCTGGTCGCCTGGAGCCGTACGACCGGCTGCGCCGGCACAAAGGACGCCATGCTCTTCCGCAGCGGCGACCGGCTGGTGCTCGGCCTCGCGCAGCAGCCGGGCGGCCCGTGCCTGGCCGCCCACCGAGTCGTCACCGTGTTCGAGGTGCCGCGCGACCGGATGCCGAAGCGGCCGCGCTTCGCGCAGGAGGCGGACCCACTGGCCGATCCGCCGGCTCCGGGGCGCACGCTGGCCTTCGGCGGTCTGGAGGACACGCGGGAACCGGGCGGCGGCCGACGCGCCGCCGAGGTCACCTCGGCCCGGCAGCTCGACGCCTTCCTCGCCGGTCTGCCCCGCACGGGGGCGGCCGCGCTGCGCGAGCAACTGGCGCGGCAGCCGCGGCGTACGGACGAGCGGCGCTTCGCCTTCGTGCTGACGGGCTGCCGGCCCACCGGGGCCGCTCTGGCCATCGGCCGGCGGGAGATCTCGGCTGCGCCCACCGGGGACGAGCACATCCGCTGCATCCAGGCCCAGAGCTTCGCCGCGGTGCTCGCCGTGCCGTCCCGTCTCGTGCCCACGCGTGTCCAACTCATTGACTGACAATTATTTTCCGGCTAAGCGTGTCTGCTCGAAGATTTCTTTCAGTGCTCCGCCTCCTCCTGCCGGAAGGAGTCCGTCATGCACAGCCGTCCCCAACCGTCCCGCCGCACCGTGATCGGTGCCGCCGCGGCCGCCTCCACCGCCCTCGCCCTCGGCGTCCCGGGCACCGCGAGCGCGGCCACGGCAAACCACACACGCGTCCGCGCCCTCATCGACCGCATGAGCATCGAGGAGAAGGTCGGCCAACTCTTCGTCATGCGGGTGTACGGCCATTCGGCCACCGCCCCCGATCCGGCCGACGTCGCCGCGAACCAGGCCGAGATCGGGGTCTCCAACGCCGCGGAGCTGATCGCCAAGTACCACGTCGGCGGCATCATCTACTTCGCGTGGGCGCACAACACGCGCGATCCCCACCAGATCGCCGACCTCTCCAACGGCATACAGCGGGCCTCCCGGATCCCGCTGCTGATCTCCACCGACCAGGAGCACGGCGCCGTCGCCCGGATCGGCTCCCCCGCCACGCTCTTCCCGGGCGCGATGGCGCTCGGCGCGAACGGCAGCGCCAGGGACGCCCGGCGGGCCGCGGCCGTCGCCGGGGCCGAACTGGCCGCGATGGGCATCACCCAGGACTACGCGCCGGTCGCCGACGTCAACGTCAACCCCGCCAACCCCGTGATCGGGGTGCGCTCCTTCGGCGCCGACCCGAAGGCCGTGGCCGCGCTCGTCGCCGCCCAGGTGGAGGGATACCAGCGAGCCGGTGTCGTCGCCACCGCCAAGCACTTCCCCGGGCACGGCGACACCGGTACCGACAGCCACTTCGAGCTGCCCGTCATCACGCACTCGCTGGAGGAGTGGCGGCGCCTGGACGCCCCGCCGTTCCGCGCCGCGATCGCCGCCGGGATCGACTCGATCATGACCGCGCACATCCTGGTGCCCGCCCTCGACGACTCCGGCGACCCCGCCACACTCTCCCGGCCGATCCTCACCGGCATCCTGCGCGAGGAACTCGGCTACGACGGCGTGGTCGTCACCGACTCGCTCGGCATGGAGGGCGTACGCCAGAAGTACGGCGACGACCGGGTCCCGGTGCTCGCCCTCAAGGCCGGCGCCGACCAACTGCTCAACCCTCCGGACCTGGAGACCGCCTGGCAGGGAGTGATGGCCGCCGTGAGGTCCGGTGAGCTCACCGAGGAACGCCTCGACGAGTCCCTCACCCGGATCCTCACGCTCAAGGCGCGGCGCGGGCTGCTCGACGACCCGTACGTCACCCACCGCGGTGTGGACCGGGTGGTCGGTGTCCGCGGCCATCTGGCCGAGGCCGACCGGATCACCGAACGCAGCGTGACCCTGCTGGCGAACAGCGGGGCGCTGCCGCTGCCCGCCCGGAGCCGGCTGCTGGTCGTCGGGGCCGACCCGGCCGCGCCCTCGGGCACCGGCGGCCCGCCCACAGCAGTGCTCGGCACAACCTTGTCCGGCCTCGGTCACGCCACGCACGTCCTGCCGACCGGGACCGCGCCGGAGCAAGCGGTCATCGACCAGGCAGTGGCCGCCGCGCGGGACAAGGACGCGGTGGTGGTGGCCACGTACAACGTCACCGGGGCGTCGACGGGTCAGATCGCGCTGGTGGCCGCGCTCGTGGCGACCGGGGTGCCGGTGGTGCAGGTCGCGATCCGCAATCCCTACGACGTCGCCCGGCTCGACGGTCCGGCCGCCGCGCTGGCCGCCTACGGCTGGACGGACGTGTCGATGCGGGCGGCGGCACGGGTGCTGGCGGGCAAGGTACGGCCCAGCGGGAAGCTCCCGGTGGCGGTGCCTGCGGCGGACGCCCCGTCACGAACCCTCTACCCCGTGGGCTGGGGCCTGGGGTATTGACGACGCGCCGCGACGTCGCGGTTCCCGGGTCCCGGCCGTCCGGCCCGGGCGGGCGGCGGGGCCGACGGGCGTGCGATGCGCCCGTCGGCCCCGCACGCGTCCGCACCACTCGGGCATGGGGTGCGGTGCAGTACGCGGCCCGGACCACCGGTCCGGGCCGTGCTGCGGCTACGCCTACGGCTGCCCGCGCGAGGACGTCCTAGACGACGGCCTCGCTGTTCTCGTCCTCGCCGACGAAGGTGCGCCACAGCTCGGCGTAGCGGCCGTCGGCGGCGAGGAGTTGCTCGTGCGTGCCGTCCTCGACGACCCGGCCGTGGTCGAGGACGACGACCCGGTCGGCGCGCGCGGCGGTGGTGAGCCGGTGGGCGACGACCAGGGTGGTGCGGCGGACGGCGAGCCGGTCGGCGGCCTGGTTGACCAGCGCCTCGGTGGCCAGATCCAGGGCCGCTGTGGCCTCGTCGAGCAACAGGACGTCCGGGTCGACCAGCTCGGCGCGGGCCAGGGCGATCAACTGCCGCTGCCCGGCGGAGAGGTTGCGGCCGCGCTCGGAGACGGTGTGCAGATAGCCGCCGTCCAGGGTGGCGATCATGTCGTGGGCGCCCACGGCACGCGCCGCCGCCTCCACCTCGGCGTCGGTCGCGTCCATCCGCCCGTAGGCGATGGCGTCGCGGACTGTCCCCTCGAAGAGGTACGCCTCCTGCGGGACCACGCCGAGCCGCTGCCGGTAGCCGGTCAGGTCGAGTTCGCGGATGTCCTGGCCGTCGACCAGGACGGCGCCCGAGGTCGGGTCGTAGAACCGGGCGACCATCTTGACCAGAGTCGACTTGCCCGCCCCCGTCTCACCGACGAAGGCCACCGTCTGGCCCGCGGGGATGCGCAGATCGATCCCGGTCAGCGCCTCGGCGCCGTCCTCGGTGTAGCGGAAGTGGACGTCTCGGAAGGCGATCTCGCCGCGCAGCCTGCCGACGTCGCGCGGGGACTTCGCGGGCGGGGTGGTGGTCGGCGTGCGCAGCAGCTCGCGGATGCGGCCCAGGGACACCGACGCCTGCTGGTAGCCGTCGAAGACCTGGGAGAGCTGCTGGACCGGTGAGAAGAACAGGTCGATGTAGAGCAGGTACGCCACCAGGGCGCCGGCGGTGAGGGTGCCCACGCCGATCCGGTGGGCGCCGACGATCAGGACCAGGGCGGCGGCGACACTGGACAGCAGCTGCACGAAGGGGAAGTAGACCGAGATCAGCCACTGGCCGCGCACCCGTGCCTGGCGGTAGGCGTCGCTGCGGCCGGCGAACCGCTCGGCGCCGCCGCGCTCGCCGCGGAAGGCCTGCACGACGCGGAGGCCGGCGACGTGCTCCTGCAGGTCGGCGTTGACGACGCTGACCCGTTCCCGGGCGAGCTCGTAGGCCTTCACGGACTTGCGGCGGAAGACCCAGGTGGCGACGAACAGCACGGGCAGGGTGGCGAAGACGATCAGGGCGAGCTCGACGTCGATCACCAGCAGCGCGACCAGGATGCCGAGGAAGGTGAGCACGCTGACCAGCGCGGTGACCAGGCCGGTCTGCAGGAACGTCGACAGCGCGTCGACGTCGGTCGTCATCCGGGTCATGATGCGGCCGGTCAGCTCGCGCTCGTAGAAGTCGAGGCCGAGCCGGTGCAGGTGGGCGAAGATCTTCACGCGGAGCATGTAGAGCACGCGCTCGCCGGTGCGGCCGGTCAGGCGCGTGGAACCCCACTGCGCGACCCACTGCGCGGCGACCACGACGAGGCCCAGCAGCGCGGCCGCCCAGACGGCGCCGAGAGCGGCCTGCCGCACACCCGAGTCGATGCCGTGCCGGACCAGGACCGGCAGGAGCAGCCCGGCCAGCGCGTCCACGGCGACGAACACCAGGCTCAGCAGCAGGGGTCCCCGGAAGCCGCGCAGCAGACTGCGCAGACCGAAGTCCTTCTCGACGGCGGCCGCCGCCTCCTCGTCGACGTCCGGGGTGTCCAGGGCCGGGGGCAGTGCCGCCACCTGGGCCAGCAGCTCCGGGGTGGCGGGCATGCCGGCCATGGCCGCGGCCATGCCTCCCGGGCCGCCGCGCACGGCTGCCGGGGAGGGCCCGGCCTGGGCCCCTCCGGTGTCCTCGCCCCGGTGCCGCCGGTCCTGCGGCCACAGGGCCGGGGTCACGCCGCCCACGGCGGGCCGCTCGGCGCCGGTTCCTGCCGCCGAATCGGCGACCGTGCGCTCGCCGGACCAGTCGGTCAGGGGCACGACCTCACCGGCGGGGTCGTGCGTGACGACGTCCGAGCCGAGCTCGTCGGGGTCGGTGAGCAGACGCCGGTACAGGGCACAGCGCGCCTCCAGCTCCTCATGGGTGCCCACGTCCACCAGGCGTCCGGCCTCCAGGACGGCGATCCGGTCGGCGAGGGCGAGAGTCGAGCGCCGGTGGGCGATGAGCAGAGTGGTGCGGCCCGCCATCACCTCGCGCAGCGCGTCGTGGATCTCGGCCTCGACACGGGCGTCGACGGCGGAGGTCGCGTCGTCGAGGACGAGCAGCCGCGGGTCGGTGAGGATGGCGCGGGCCAGGGCGACGCGCTGGCGCTGGCCGCCGGAGAGGGTGAGTCCCTGTTCACCGACGACGGTGTCGTACCCCTCGGGCAGGGCACTGATGAACTCGTCCGCCTGGGCGTGCCGGGTCGCGGTGAGGACCTGGTCGTCGGTGGCGTCGGGGTGGCCGTAGGCGATGTTGGCGCGCACGGTGTCGGAGAACAGGAAGCTGTCCTCCGGCACGAGCCCGATGGCGTCGCGCAGGGAGTCGAAGGTGAGGTCGCGCACATCGTGGCCGCCGACGCGGACGGCGCCGCCGGTCACGTCGTAGAAGCGGGGCAGCAGCAAGGAGACCGTCGACTTGCCGCTGCCGGAGGCGCCGACGACGGCGACGGTCTCGCCGGGCTCGACGGTGAGCGAGAAGTCGTCCAGCACGGGGCGGGTGCGGTCGTAGCCGAAGGTGACGTGGTCGAACTCGACGGTGGCCGGGGCCTCGGGGGGCAGCTGCTCGCTGCCCTCCTCGAGGCTGGGCCGGGTGTCGATCAGCTCGGTGACGCGCTCGACGCCGGCCCGGGCCTGCTGGCCGACGGTGAGCATCATCGTGAGCATCCGCACCGGCCCGGTCAGCTGCGCGAGGTAGGTCGAGAACGCGACGAAGGTGCCGAGGGTGATCTGGCCCTGTACGGCCATCCAGCCGCCGAGCGCCAGCATCCCGACCTGCCCGAGCGAGGGCACGGCCTGCAGGGCGGGGCTGTAGCGCGCGTTGAGCCTGACGGTGCGCAGCCGTCCCGCGAAGAGCCGCTCGCTGACCGCGCGCAGCTTGGACATCTCCTGCTGCTCCTGGCCGAAGCCCTTGACGACGCGAACACCGGTGACCGAGCCGTCCACGATGCCGGCGACGGCGGCGGCCTGGCCCTGGGCGTACCAGGTGGCGGGGAAGAGCCGCTTGCGGCTGCGGTCGGCCAGGAACCACAGGGCGGGCGCGACGGCGAGTGCGATCACGGTGAGCAGCGGCGAGAGCACGAACATCACGACGAGCGACAGCAGGAACAGCAGCACGTTGCCGATCATCATGGGAGCCATGAAGAGCAGGCCCTGGATGAGCTGCAGGTCGCTGGTGGCCCGGCCGACGACCTGACCGGTGTTGAGCTCGTCCTGGCGTGCGCCGTCCAGCCGGGTGAGCGAGTGGAACATGTCGGTGCGCAGGTCGTGCTGGACGTCGAGGGCGAGTCTGCCGCCGTAGAAACGACGCAGGAATGTCAGCAGGTAGACCGCGACCGCCGCAGCGACCAGCACGAACGCCCAGGGCGCGAGCGGCTTGTCGTGCTTGACGATGACGTCGTCGATGATCAGCTTCGGGACGAGCGGCACGAGGGCCATCACGGCCATGCCACCGAGCGAGGAGCCCAGCGCGAGAGTGACGTTCCCCCGGTAGCGCCAGCAGTAGCCCATCAACCGCCGCAGCCACCCCCCGCCCGGCGCGGCCTCCCCGGACTGCCCGGTGCGCCCGGCCTGTCTGGACTTCGCTTCCTCGCCCCTCGTCGCCACCCGGTGTCCTCCCGTTCCGTACTTTGCGCCGGAGGATCACAACACCCCGCACCGCTGATTTCATCCTCCCGCGACAAAACTACGACGAGGGTCTGACAGCGCTCGGTCCCGGGTCTCACGACGAAGGGTGCCGAAACGCTTCTTCAGCGGCGGGAACAGGGCGGTGACGCACGCGCGTGGCGCTCCCCGCCGCCCCTGCGCGCGTGCGGCGGGAAGGCGGCAGGAGGAGACGGGCGGGCGGCGGCCCGACGGCGGGGAGCCGGCGCCGGGCCGCCGCCGCCTCGCCCGCTCAGGCGCGGTCCGCCGCGATCCGCCGGGTCATGATCGTGGTCAGTTCGTACGCGGTGTGGGAGGCCGCGACGCTGGTGATCTCGGCGTGGTCGTAGGCCGGGGCGACCTCGACCACGTCGGCGGAGACCAGGTTGCAGGAGGCCAGACCGCGCAGGATCTCGAGCAGCTCGCGGGAGGTGATGCCGCCGGCCTCGGGGGTGCCGGTGCCCGGGGCGTGGGCCGGGTCGAGGACGTCGATGTCGACGGAGATGTAGAGGGGGCGTCCGCCGATGCGCTCGCGCAGCTGCTGGGCGACCTCGTCGGCGCCACGCCGGTAGACGTCGGCGGAGGTGACGATGCCGAAGCCCATCTTCTCGTCGTCGGTGAGGTCCTGCTTGCCGTACAGCGGGCCCCGGGTGCCGACGTGGGAGAGGGCCGAGGTGTCGAGGACGCCCTCCTCCACGGCCCGGCGGAACGGGGTGCCGTGGGTGTACTCGGCCCCGAAGTAGGTGTCCCAGGTGTCGAGGTGGGCGTCGAAGTGGAGCAGGGCGACCGGGCCGTGCTTGCGGGCCATGGCGCGCAGCAGGGGCAGCGAGATGGTGTGGTCGCCGCCGAGGGTCATCAGGCGTGCGCCCGTGTCGAGCAGGTCGTCGGCGGCGGCCTGGATGGTCTCGACGGCCTCGTTGATGTCGAACGGATTGGCGGCGATGTCGCCGGCGTCCGCGACCTGGGCGAGCGCGAAGGGCGAGGCGTCCTGCGCCGGGTTGTACGGACGCAGCAGGCGGGAGGCCTCCCGGATCGCGTTGCCGCCGAAGCGGGCGCCGGGACGGTAGGAGACGCCGGCGTCGAAGGGCACGCCGACCACGGCGACGTCGACGCTGCCGACCTCGTCGAGGCGCGGGAGCCGCGCGAACGTGGCGGGGCCGGCGTACCGCGGGGTGCGGGAGGAGTCGACGGGACCGCGCGGTTCGGTGCTGCTCATAGGTGACTGCCTTCTTCCCTGCGCCTTATCAGCTTCTGCTCGTTTTGTGACCTTATCCGACTGGCATGGGGCGGCGTCGCGTCGAGAGCAGTCCGCATCCCGGCCGGACAGCCGATGGTCCGGCGCACGGCCGCCGCTCCCCCGGGCTTCTCCCGCGGTGACGATAGATGGCCGGGCAGCAGCGCTGAAGTGTACGTTTCCTCCCCCCTCACCAGACCGGACAGAGGAATCGCACATGACTCCCCCGCGTCAGGACCTGGCGCCGCCCCTGCCGCCGATCTCGCTCACCACTCTGCTCGCCCTGCCCGACCTCGGGCTGCGCCAGGTCGCGGGACCGTCCACCGCCGACCGGGACGTCCGCGTCCAGTGGGTGCACGCCACTCCCGGCGCCCGGGTCGAGGTAACGGACCGGCGTCGATCGGCGGCCGCCCGCACGCACGTCCGACGGCAGGTGACAATGGGGGGCATGCTGCCCCATGTCACCGTGCCGTCCCGCAAGGCCCTCGCCGACCACCTCGTACGCACGCGCATAGCGGGCGACGTCGCCACCCCCCGGGAGAACAACCGCTCCCACTACCGCAGACTCGCCGAGGGCGACCGCCACTACTGGCTCGGCCTGGAGTTCGGCGACCGCTGGACGGACGAGGAGGCGGTGCTGGCGGTCATGGCCGAGCGCTGCGGGGTCGTGGCCGACCCCGGCCACCTCCAGGGGCAGGACACCATCGACCCCGAACTGACGATCGGCGCCCTGGACCGCGCCGCCCGGATGATCTGCAAGGCCATGGAGGGCGGGCGGCGCGTGCTGTTCGCCACCGGCCACCCCGGCGGCCTGCTGGACGTCCACCGCACCCTGGCCGCCGCCGTACGGGAGGCCGGGGCGGAGGTCGTCGCGATCCCCGGTGGGCTGTCCACCGAGGAGGGCGGCGTCTTCCAGTTCTGCGACGTGGCCATGCTGGAGCGCGGCGCCACCCTGTGGCACACCCACTCCCCCGGCCCGATGGCGGCGGTCCTGGACGCCCTGGCCGCGCAGGGCCGGCCGCTGCCCGACCTGGTCGTGGCCGACCACGGCTGGGCGGGGTGCGCCGGGCAGCGCGGCATCGACGCGATCGGGTTCGCCGACTGCAACGACCCGGCGCTCTTCCTCGCGGAGGCGGAGGGCACCGTCGCGGTGACCGTCCCGCTCGACGACCACGTCACCGATCCGCGCCACTACGACCCGATGACCGCCTACCTGCTGGACGCCGCGGGCCTGACCGGCGCGTAGACGGCGCCCCGGGGCGCCGTCCTCCCGGTGCCCGTGGGACTGCGGCCCCGAGGCTCAGTCCCGCGGGACCCGGACGACGCCCTCCTGGATGACGGAGACGGCGAGTCGTCCGTCCTGAGTGTGGATGCGCGCGGTGCCCAGCCCGCGTCCGCCGGAGGCGGAGGGGCTCTGCTGGTCGTACAGCAGCCATTCGTCGGCCCGGAAGGGCCGGTGGAACCACATGGCGTGGTCCAGGCTGGCGCCCACCACGTCGCCCACCGCCCAGCCACCGCGCCCGTGGGCCAGCAGCACGGAGTCCAGCAGCGTCATGTCCGACACGTAGGTGGCGAGGCAGACATGGAGCAGCGGGTCGTCGGCGAGCTTGCCGTTGGTGCGGAACCACACCTGGGAACGGGGTTCGCTCGGCCCGTTCCCGGCAGCAAGGAACGGCGGGGCGCCGACGTAGCGCAGGTCGACCGCGGCGCGCGCCTCCAGCAGCCGCTCCACGACCGAGGGGCCGGGGAACCGGTCCCGGTGCTGGAGCAGCAGTTCCTCGCTGGTGGGCAGGGTCTCCGGATCCGGCGCCGGCGGCATCGGCTCCTGGTGGTCCAGCCCGTCCTCGTACGTCTGGAAGGACGCGGACAGGTGGAAGATCGGCTGTCCGTGCTGCACCGCGACCACCCGGCGGGTGGTGAAGGAGCGGCCGTCGCGGATGCGGTCGACCTGATAGACGATCGGCGCGCCCGGATCCCCCACGCGGAGGAAGTAGGCGTGCAGGGAGTGGGCGTCGCGTCCCTCCGGGACCGTGCGCCCCGCCGCGACCAGCGCCTGTGCGGCGACCTGGCCCCCGAAGACGCGGGGGACGACGGCGGGGCGGCTGGCGCCTCGGAAGATGTCCTGCTCGATCCGTTCCAGGTCGAGCAGTTCGAGCAGGGACTGCAGTGCGCGGCTGGTCACGTGTGTCTCTCGGGGGCGGGCGCTCGGTGCGGTCACAGCCCCATCGACTTGGCGATGATCGTCTTCATGACCTCACTGGTGCCGCCGTAGATGCGGTGCACGCGGTTGTCCGCGTACAGACGGGCAATGGGGTATTCCAGCATGTAGCCGTAGCCTCCGTGCAGTTGGAGGCAGCGATCGATGACCTTGGCGGCTGTCTCGGTGCAGAAGAGCTTGGCGCGCGCGGCGTCGGCCGCGGTGAGGTCGCCCTGCTCGTGCGCCTCCAGGGCGCGGTCGACGACGGCCTGCATGGCGTCGACGTCGGAGGCGCACTCGGCGAGCGTGAACTTGGTGTTCTGGAACTCGGCGACGGCCTTCCCGAAGACCTTGCGGTCGCGCACGTACTGGGTGGCGAAGCGGACGGCGGCGTCGGCCTGGGCATAGGAGCCGACCGCGATCGCGAGGCGCTCGACCGGCAGATTGTGCGCCAGGTAGGAGAAGGCCCTGCCCTCCTCTCCCAGCAGGTCCGCGACGGGGACCTTGACGTCGGTGAAGGACAGCTCCGCGGTGTCGGAGGTTCGCAGGCCGATCTTCTCCAGCTTGCGTCCGACGGCGTAGCCCTCGCTCGCGGTGTCGACGGCCAGGATCGACAGGCCGTGGCGGCGGTCCTCCGGGGTGGCGGGCGAGGTGCGGCAGACGACCAGCACGCGATCGGCGACCACGCCGCCGGTGATGAAGGTCTTCGCGCCGTTGAGGACGTAGTGCGTGCCGTCCTCGGAGAGCCTGGCGGTGGTGGTCATGCCGGCCAGGTCCGAACCGGTGCCGGGCTCGGTCATGGCGATGGCGGTCATCATCTCGCCGCTGACGAAGTCCGGCAGCCAGCGCTTCTTCTGCTCCTCGCTCGCGAACTCGAGGATGTACGGGAGCACCAGGCCGGTGTGCACGCCGCTGCTGCCGAAGCTGACGCCTGCGCGGGCGCACTCCTCGGTGACCACGGCGCTGAACTTCCAGCCGGTGACGCCGGCGCCGCCGTACTCCTCGGGTACCTCGATGCCGAAGATGCCCAGCTCGCCCAGGCGCCGGTAGAAGTCGCGGGGCGGGTGCCCAGCCTCCTCCCACTCGGGGTAGACGGGCACGACCTCGCTCGCGATGAAGTCCCGGATCATCTCCCGGAAGGCCTCGTGGTCCTCGTTGAACACCGTGCGACGCACTGGGCGCCTCCTTCGCAGACCGAACCGCACACCGAGCGATAAGCAAGCGCTCAGTAAGTTACGTCCCGGTCGTGCGGGCTGTCCAGAGCGGCGAAGGCCCCCAGGGCGAGCCGGTGCAGCAGCCCCGCGGTCGCCGCCCGCCCGGGCAGGCCCCCGTGGGAGCCGAGGTGCGGGGTGGAGTTCAGCAGACCGAAGACCGCGTGCACGGCCGCCCGGACCTCGGACTCGGCCGCCCCGGGGTACACCTCGCTCACCACCGCGACCCACTGCTCGACGTACTGGCGCTGCAACTGGCGCACGAGCTTGCGGTCGGAGTCGCGGAGCCGGTCCAGCTCGCGGTCGTGGAGGATGATCAGCGCCCGGTCGTCCAGCGCGAAGTCGATGTGGCCGCGGACCAGGGCATCCAGGGCGGCGGCTGCGCCGTCAGCCTCGGCGACGCGCATGCGGCCCGCCGCGTGCAGCCGGCCGCTGATGCCGACGAGCAACTCGGCGAGCATCGCGTCCTTGCCCGCGAAGTGCCGGTACAGCCCCGGGCCGCTGATGCCGACGGCCGCCCCTATCTCGTCCACGCCGACCCCGTGGAACCCGCGCTCGGCGAAGAGCCGAGCTGCCTCCCTCAGGATCTGGTCGCGCCTGCCACTGGCGGCCCTGGCCGCCGTCCTTGTGGGCTCCACACCGCACCTTTCCGCGAGCCGTCCGGTCTGCGGACGCCTCCCGCGATCTCATCGTCCTACCATTCTAGACAGCCGCGTTAACGACCGCTAACGTGGTGGAGGACACGTTAACGACCGCTAACTCATCCGGGGGCCCGTGACATGGAAGCACCCGTCCTCGCCAGCGCCGCGGAACCGGCGAGCGAGGCCTACCGCGCCAACGAGAAGGCGCACGCCGAGCTCTCCGCACGGCTGCGCGAGAAGCTCGCCGCGGCCGCGCTCGGCGGCGGCGAGAAGGCCCGCGCCCGGCACACCGCGCGCGGCAAGCTGCTCCCCCGCGACCGGGTGGACGGGCTGCTCGACCCCGGATCGCCCTTCCTGGAGCTCGCCCCGCTGGCCGCCGACGGCATGTACGAGGGCCAGGCCCCGGCGGCCGGCGTCGTCGCCGGGATCGGCCGGGTCAGCGGCCGCGAGGTCGTGATCGTCGCCAACGACGCCACCGTCAAGGGCGGCACCTACTACCCGATGACGGTCAAGAAGCACCTGCGCGCCCAGGAGATCGCCCTGGACAACCGCCTGCCGTGCGTCTACCTGGTCGACTCCGGCGGCGCCTTCCTGCCGAAGCAGGACGAGGTCTTCCCCGACCGCGACCACTTCGGGCGGATCTTCTTCAACCAGGCCACCCTCTCCGCCCGCGGCATCCCGCAGATCGCCGCCGTCCTCGGCTCCTGCACCGCGGGGGGCGCCTACGTCCCCGCCATGAGCGACGAGGCGGTGATCGTCCGCGGCCAGGGCACGATCTTCCTCGGCGGCCCGCCGCTGGTGAAGGCCGCCACCGGCGAGGTGGTCACGGCGGAGGAGCTCGGCGGGGGCGAGGTGCACTCCCGCACCTCGGGCGTCACCGACCACCTGGCCGAGGACGACGCCCACGCGCTGCGCATCGTGCGGAGCATCGTGGCGACCCTGCCCGCCCGCGGCGCACTGCCGTGGACGGTCGAGCCCGTCGAGGAACCCGCCGTCGACCCGGCCGGGCTCTACGGCGCGGTCCCGGTCGACCCGCGCACCCCCTACGACGTCCGCGAGGTCGTCGCCCGCCTCGTCGACGGCAGCCGCTTCGCGGAGTTCAAGGCCGAGTACGGCACGACGCTGGTCACCGGCTTCGCCCGGATCCACGGCCACCCCGTGGGCATCGTCGCCAACAACGGCATCCTGTTCTCCGAATCCGCCCAGAAGGGCGCGCACTTCATCGAGCTGTGCGACCAGCGCGGCATCCCGTTGCTCTTCCTGCAGAACATCTCGGGCTTCATGGTGGGCCGGCAGTACGAGGCGGGCGGCATCGCCAAGCACGGTGCCAAGATGGTCACCGCGGTGGCCACCACCCGGGTGCCCAAGCTGACCGTGGTCGTCGGCGGCTCCTACGGCGCGGGCAACTACTCGATGTGCGGCCGCGCCTATTCACCTCGCTTCCTGTGGATGTGGCCCAACGCCAAGATCTCCGTGATGGGCGGTGAGCAGGCGGCCTCGGTGCTGGCCACCGTCAAGCGCGACCAGATCGAGGCGGCCGGCGACAGCTGGGCGGCGGAGGAAGAGGAGCGTTTCAAGGCCCCCATCCGCGCCCGGTACGAGGAGCAGGGCAACGCCTACTACGCGACGGCACGGCTGTGGGACGACGGGGTCATCGACCCCCTGCAGACCCGTCAGGTGCTGGGGCTGGCCCTGACCGCCTGCGCCAACGCGCCGATTCCGCAACGCGATCCACAGGCGCCGGGCTTCGGCGTCTTCCGGATGTAGGGGGCACTGAGATGTCAGCGATGTTCGACACCGTCCTGGTGGCCAACCGCGGCGAGATCGCCGTCCGCGTCATCCGCACCCTGCGGCAGCTCGGGATCCGTTCGGTCGCCGTCTTCAGCGACGCCGACGCCGGGGCCCGCCATGTCCGCGAGGCCGACACCGCCGTGCGCATCGGCCCGGCCGCGGCCACCGAGAGCTACCTGTCGATCGACCGGCTGCTCGAGGCGGCCGCCCGCACCGGTGCCCAGGCCGTGCACCCCGGTTACGGCTTCCTGGCCGAGAACCCCGCCTTCGCCCGTGCCTGCGCGGACGCCGGTCTCGTCTTCGTCGGGCCGCCCGCCCGGGCCGTAGAGCTCATGGGCGACAAGATCCGCGCCAAGGAGACCGTCAGCGAGGCCGGGGTCCCGGTGGTGCCGGGCAGCAGCGGGAGCGGGCTCACCGACGAGCAGTTGACGGCCGCCGCCCTGGAGATCGGCACGCCGGTGCTGCTCAAGCCCTCCGCCGGCGGCGGCGGCAAGGGCATGCGCCTGGTGCGCGACCCGGACCTGCTCGCCGAGGAGATCGCCGCCGCCCGGCGCGAGGCGCGCGGCTCCTTCGGGGACGACACCCTCCTGGTGGAACGGTGGATCGACCGTCCCCGGCACATCGAGATCCAGGTGCTGGCCGACGGCCACGGCAACGTGGTGCACCTCGGCGAACGCGAATGCTCACTGCAGCGCCGCCACCAGAAGGTGATCGAGGAGGCCCCCTCGGTCCTGCTGGACGAGGCGACCCGGGCGGCCATGGGCGCCGCCGCCGTCCAGGCCGCGCTGTCCTGCGGTTACGTCGGCGCGGGCACCGTGGAGTTCATCGTCCCGGGCGCCGACCCGTCCGCCTACTGCTTCATGGAGATGAACACCCGCCTCCAGGTCGAGCACCCGGTCACCGAACTGGTCACGGGGCTGGACCTGGTGGAGTGGCAGCTGCGGATCGCCGCGGGCGAGCGGCTCTCCTTCGGCCAGGACGAGGTCGCCCTGACCGGCCACGCGGTCGAGGCCCGGATCTGCGCCGAGGTGCCCTCCCGCTCGTTCCTGCCCTCGGCGGGCACCGTGCTGGCGCTGGGCGAGCCCGGCGGTGAGGGCGTGCGCGTCGACTCCGGACTCCTGACGGGCAGTGAGATCGGCACGTTCTACGACCCCATGCTCGCCAAGGTCATCGCGCACGGACCCGACCGCCCGACGGCGCTGCGCCGGCTGCGGGCCGCCCTCGCCCGGACGACCGTGCTGGGCCTGGAGACCAACACCGGTTTCCTGCGCCGTCTGCTGGCCCATCCCGACGTCGTCTCCGGCGAGCTGGACACCGGTCTGATCGACCGGGAGCTCGCGGGTCTGGTGCCCGCGGAGGTCCCCGCCGAGGTGTACGCGGCCGGCGCGCTGCTGCGCCACGCGGCCCTGGAACCGACGGCCGACGGGGGCTGGCGGGATCCCTTCTCCGTGCCCAGCGGCTGGCGGCTCGGCGGGCAGCCTGCCTGGACCGACCACTGGCTGCGCGTGCCGGGGTCCGAGGCCGTGCGGGTCCGCGTCCGCGGCAGAGCCCAGGAGGCCGAGGTGCGTATCGGCGAGGCCGCCGCGGTGAGCGCCCGGCTGTTCCCCGGCACCGGGCAGCGGATCACCCTCGAATGGGACGGCGTCACGCATGCCTTCGAGCACGCGGACGACTGGTTCGGCAGGGACGGCGACTCCTGGGCCCTGCAGCCGTACGACCCGGTCGAAGCCGCGCTGCGCGGCGCCGCGGGCGCGGGCGGCGTGGACACCCTCGCCGCCCCCATGCCGGGCACGGTGACCGTCGTCAAGGTCGCCAAGGGCGACAAGGTCACCGCAGGCCAGAGCCTGCTCGTGGTGGAGGCGATGAAGATGGAGCACGTCATCACCGCCCCCCACGACGGCACCGTCACCGAGATCGACGTGACCCCGGGCGGCACGGTCGCCATGGACCAGGTACTCGTCGTCGTCACCCCGCACCAGGAGGAGGTGGCATGACAGCCGTCGAACGCACCGCGGGTCTGCCCATGTCCGTGCCGATGGACGGGCTGCCGCGGCAGGTGCGCGTCCACGAGGTCGGGGCACGCGACGGGTTGCAGAACGAGAGGGCCACGGTGCCCACCGAGGTCAAGGCGGAGTTCGTGCGCCGCCTGGCCCGCGCCGGGCTGACCACGATCGAGGCGACCAGCTTCGTGCACCCCGCATGGGTGCCCCAACTCGCCGACGCCGAGCAGCTGATGCCTCTGCTGCACGATCTCGGCGGCGGCGTCCGGTTGCCCGTGCTGGTGCCCAACCGGCGCGGCCTGGATCGGGCTCTGGCCCTGGGGGTGCGCGAGGTCGCCGTCTTCGGCAGCGCGACCGAGTCCTTCGCGAAGGCCAACCTCAACCGCACGGTCGACGAGTCGCTGGAGATGTTCGCGCCGGTCGTCGCCACCGCCAAGGAGGCGGGAGCGAGGGTGCGCGGCTATCTGTCGATGTGCTTCGGCGACCCCTGGGAGGGCCCCGTGCCCGTCGCGCAGGCCGCCGCGGTGGCTCGCCGGCTCCACGACCTGGGCTGCGACGAGCTCAGCCTCGGCGACACCATCGGCGTCGCCACCCCCGGTCACGTCGTGGCGCTGCTGGACGCCCTCACCGGCCTGGGCGTGCCTGTCGAACGACTCGCCGTCCACTTCCACGACACCTACGGCCAGGCCCTGTCCAACACCCTGGCCGCCCTCCGGCGCGGCGTGACCGTCGTCGACGCATCCGCCGGCGGCCTCGGCGGCTGCCCGTACGCCAAGAGCGCCACCGGGAACCTCGCCACCGAAGACCTGGTCTGGATGCTCGACGGCCTCGGCGTCGAGACCGGGGTCGATCTCAGCCGCCTCACCGCCACCAGCGTGTGGATGGCGGAGCAGTTGGGCCGACCGAGCCCGTCCCGTACCGTCCGCGCCCTCTCCCACCAGGAGTGACCCTGCCATGACGACCGCCCACCGGCTTCCCGCCGAGTACGAGGAACTGCGCCGCACGGTCGAGCAGTTCGCGCACGACGTCGTCGCGCCGAAGATCGGCGAGTTCTACGAGCACGACGAGTTCCCCTACGAGATCATCCGCGAGATGGGCCGCATGGGCCTGTTCGGGCTGCCCTTCCCCGAGGAGTACGGCGGCATGGGCGGCGACTACTTCGCCCTCTGCGTCGCCCTCGAGGAGCTCGCCCGGGTCGACTCCTCCGTGGCGATCACCCTGGAGGCGGGGGTCTCGCTCGGCGCCATGCCGGTCTTCCGCTTCGGCACCGAGGAGCAGAAGCGCGCATGGCTGCCGCGGCTGACCTCCGGCGAGCAGCTGGGCGCCTTCGGGCTGACCGAGCCGGACTGCGGCTCGGACGCCGGCGGCACCCACACCACGGCCCGGCTGGACGAGGCGACCGGCGAGTGGGTGATCAACGGCACCAAGAGCTTCATCACCAACTCGGGCACCGACATCACCGCCCTGGTCACGGTCACGGCAGTCACCGGGCGCAAGGAGGACGGCCGCCCGGAGATCTCCTCGATCATCGTGCCGTCCGGCACCCCGGGCTTCACGGTGTCGAAGAAGTACAGCAAGGTGGGCTGGAACGCCTCCGACACCCGGGAGCTGTCCTTCGCGGACTGCCGCGTGCCCGCCGCCAACCTGCTGGGCGAGCGCGGCCGGGGCTACGCCCAGTTCCTGCGCATCCTGGACGAGGGCCGGATCGCCATCGCGGCGCTGGCCACAGGGCTGGCCCAGGGCTGCGTGGACGAGTCGGTCGCCTACGCCAAGGAGCGCACGGCGTTCGGCCGTCCGATCGGCGGCAACCAGGCCATCGCCTTCAAGCTCGCCGACATGGAGACGCGCGCCCACACCGCCCGGCTGGCCTGGCGTGACGCCGCCTCGCGGCTGGTGGCGGGCGAGCCCTTCAAGAAGGAGGCGGCGATGGCCAAGCTCTACTCCTCGGAGATCGCGGTCACCAACGCCCGCGAGGCCACCCAGGTGCACGGCGGCTACGGCTTCATGAACGAGTACCCCGTCGCCCGCATGTGGCGCGACTCGAAGATCCTGGAGATCGGCGAGGGCACCAGCGAGGTGCAGCGCATGTTGATCGCGCGCGAATTGGGCCTTCCGGCGTAGTTCTCACCCTCCCTCTGCCCGATTTCGGGCAGGAATCTTGCGATCAGCGTCCCTTCTCCCTCAGTATCATCCGGTGCTCGAACGCCGGACGACCCACGACGATCTTGTCGACCACCTGGTGCGGACCACGCCGCTGCAACACGGCGAGGCCGCCCGGGTCGTCCTGGACGTCCTGGCGTACTTCGACGAGCCGGCCGAGGACTTCGTGCGGCGCCGACACCGCGAGCTGCAGGCCAAGGGCCTGCAGAACACGGAGATCTTCGAACGGATCACGGCCGAGCTGCCGCACCGGGCGGTCGCCCCGCCCGAGTACTCCCTGCGGCAGCTGCGCCGCATCGTCTACGGCTGACAGCGAGACCGGGGCGCCTCGGCGACCGGAAAAGGACGGAAGCATGTGCGGAATCGTCGGTTACATCGGGAAGCGTGATGTCGCCCCGCTGCTGCTGGAGGGCCTGCAGCGGCTGGAGTACCGCGGTTACGACTCCGCGGGCGTCGTGATCTCCGGCAGGTCCGGGGGGCTCAAGGCCGTCAAGGCCAAGGGCCGGGTCCGCGAGCTCGAGGCGCGGATCCCCAAGCGCTTCGCCGGGACCACCGGCATAGCCCACACCCGTTGGGCCACCCACGGCGCCCCGAGCGACGAGAACGCGCACCCCCACCTCGACACCGAGGGCAGGGTCGCCGTCGTCCACAACGGCATCGTCGACAACGCTTCCGAGCTGCGCGCGAAGCTGGAGGCCGACGGCGTGGTCTTCGCCTCGGAGACCGACACCGAGGTCATCACCCACCTCGTCGCCCGCTCCCAGGCCGAGTCCCTGGAGGAGAAGGTCCGCGAGGCGCTGAAGGTCATCGAGGGCACCTACGGCATCGCCGTCATGCACGCCGACTTCCCCGACCGGATCGTCGTGGCCCGCAACGGCTCGCCGGTGGTCCTCGGCATCGGCGAGAAGGAAATGTTCGTCGCCTCCGACGTCGCCGCGCTGATCTCCCACACCCGCCAGGTCGTCACTCTCGACGACGGCGAGATGGCCACCCTCAAAGCCGACGACTTCCGCACCTGCACGACCTCGGGCACCCGCACCACGGCCACCCCCGAGACCGTGGAGTGGGAGGCCGCCTCCTACGACATGGGCGGCCACGACACCTACATGCACAAGGAGATCTGCGAGCAGCCCGACGCGGTCGACCGCGTGCTGCGCGGCCGGATCGACGACAAGTTCTCCACCGTCCACCTCGGCGGCCTGAACCTCGACGCCCGCGAGGCCCGCGGCATCCGCCGGGTGAAAATCCTCGGCTGCGGGACCTCGTACCACGCCGGTCTGATCGGCGCCTCGCTGATCGAGGGCCTGGCTCGTATCCCGGCCGACTCCGAGCCGGCCTCGGAGTTCCGCTACCGCAACCCGGTCGTGGACCCGGACACCCTCTACGTCGCCGTCTCGCAGTCCGGTGAGACCTACGACGTCCTGGCGGCCGTCCAGGAACTCAAGCGCAAGGGCGCCCGCGTCCTGGGCGTGGTGAACGTGGTGGGCTCCGCGATCGCCCGTGAGACCGACGGCGGCGTGTACGTGCACGCCGGCCCGGAGGTCTGCGTCGTCTCCACCAAGTGCTTCACCAACACCGTCGTCGCCTTCACGCTGCTCGCCCTGCACCTGGGCCGCATCCGGGACCTCTCGGTGGCCGACGGCAAGCGGATCATCGAGGGACTGCGGAAGCTGCCCGCGCAGATCCAGGAGATCCTCGCCCGGGAAGAGGACATCGCGAAGCTGGCGGCCGAGTACGCGGACGCCACGTCGATGATGTTCATCGGCCGGGTGCGCGGCTACCCGGTGGCGCTGGAGGCGTCGCTGAAGCTGAAGGAGATCTCCTACATCCACGCCGAGGCGTACCCGGCCTCCGAGCTCAAGCACGGCCCGCTGGCCCTGATCGAGCCGGCGATGCCGACCGTCGCGATCGTCCCGGACGACTCGCTGCTGGAGAAGAACCGCGCCGCGATGGAGGAGGTCAAGGCCCGCAGCGGCCGCATCCTGGCCGTCGCGCACCAGGAGCAGGCGAAGGCCGACCACACGATCGTCGTCCCCAAGAACGAGGACGAGCTCGACCCGATCCTGATGGGCATCCCGCTCCAGCTGGTGGCGTACCACACGGCGCTGGCCCTGGGCCGGGACATCGACAAGCCGCGGAACCTCGCGAAGTCCGTCACCGTCGAGTAGGCCCCGGGGGACCCGCGGGCGGACGACGAGGCACCCCGCGCCGAAGGGCGCGGGGTGCCTCGCCTCCGCCCTCCCCGGGGTTCAGGCCGCGGACCCGCGGTGCGGCAGGGGCAGCCGCCAGCCGTCCGCGAGAGCACGCCGGCCCCACGCGGCGTTGGTGAGCAGCGCGGTCCCGCCGTACCAGGCGACCGCGCCTGCCGCGAGGCCCACCCAGCCGGCCGTCTTGCCGAGGCCGCCGCTGGAGGCGAGAGCCGCGATGCCGGACAGGGCCGTGGCCAGGGTCAGCAGCCCGAAGACCGCCTGCGCCACCCCGCCCATCTGCCAGGCCGCCAATGTCAGGCTGAGCGCCAGCAGCGCCCACAGGAGCATGAAGAGCCCGGCGGCCTCGCTGCTCGCCCCGGCCCCGGACCCCGCCGACCAGGTCACCCAGAAGGCGCCCAGTGCGGCGAAGGCGGTGCCGGTGAAGCCGTTGCCTCCGTAGAACTCCCACATGCCGGCGACGAATTGCGTCACGCCGCCGACGACGAGAGCGAGCCGCGCGGTGTCCGCCGCCGCGGCGTTGTCGATGACGCCGGTGCTGAACAGCCCGAAGGCGATCAGCGTCAGGCCGAGTGCCAGATATCCCAGAGCCGTCGCGCCGGCTCCTGAGGTGCGTGCCGTGGAGACGTCGTTGTCCACCGCGGGCCCCCTTCGTGTACGAGGGAAGAGACTGCTGACGAGATACCCTTCACAAGGGCACAAGCAATCCCGCGATGGACGGATTCACGGCATCGTGCATCGAATCGTTATGGAATGACCACGACAGGCCGCTGTGCGCGCCGGGCGAGGCGTCCGGCGACCGAGCCGAAGATCTTGCCGATGATCCCGTGCGTGCCGCCCACCACGATGGCGTCGGCCTCGTACTCCCGGCCGACCTCCTCCAATTCGTGGCAAATGTCGCCGCCGCGCTCCACCAGGATCCACGGCACCTCCGACAGGTGGTCGGCGCAGGCGAGTTCCAGGCCGAGCACCTCGGTGCGGTGGTCGGGGACGTCGACGAAGACCGGCGGCTCGCAGCCCGCCCATACGGTCGCCGGGAGCCGGTTGGCGACATGCACGATGATCAGCGCGGAACCGGACCGGCGCGCCATGCCGATGGCGTACGCGAGAGCCCGTTCGCTCGACACGGAGCCGTCAAAACCGACGACCACGCCGTGCCGGAACGCGGGATCACAGGAAGAGCGCGGCTCGCAGTCCGCCTCGGGTACCGCCGCCGATTCGGCGAGCGGCTTTCCGTCGGCGGGCTCGGGGAGCTCGTAACCGGCCATGATGCGGTTTCTCGGCAAGGTCGGCGCCGGGAGCGCCGAGTGGGCGGACAACAACACTGCGGGGGCCGCGGGACCGGCCTGGATTCGACCGGTAAGGGGCTGCCCTTCCCGCTGACTCCAGAGTACGGCGACCGGAGACCTCTGCACAGATGTGCAGGTGCCCTCACAGCGTCCCCCTACCCCGGAGTTTCCGAGAGAATGCCGGAGCGGACGGCCCGACGCAACGTCCCGTCACCAACCGGACAAGTCACCCCGCGCCCCGGCCTCTCCCACTGTCCGCCTCCGGCCATATCCGGAATCGTCCTAGCGGCCTCCGTACGGACAGGGGGCGCACGCGCGCATCGGCCACTCACGGGGCGTACGACGGGGCGCTGACCAGGGGCGCGTACTGGCCTTCCCGCCATTTTCAGCCAACTTCCCTGTGCGTTCCGGCACTTGGCATCATGATCGGCGACCTTCGCCACCCCTGGGACGGAAGCGGAATGAAGGGGCGCACGGGCGTTGTGCGCCGGTTCGGCTCCCGGAAGGCGCACTTCCCGAAGGGAACGCTTCGTGATCGAATGCTTCACGCCACGTGGTCATGTCGACATACCGGCAGGTGGTGAACTTGCCACTGCGGGTACTGCGGAACCAGTAGATTCGATCTTGAGCGGCGACAGCGGGGGACCCGTGCAGGACCGAGAGGACCAGACGACCGAGGGGGGCTTGAGCTCCATGACACAGGAGTCCAGGACCGGCACCATGGCGGAGATCCAGTCGGCCGCCGGCATGTCCACCGCACTGTCCGCACCGGCGGGCTCGCCGGCCGTCCCGCACATCGCGGGACCGTCCGTCACCCCGGTGGCGTCCGCCGCCCCGGCGAGCGCCTCCGTGGGGCACGGCCCGTCCACCACCGCCCAGCAGGGCCGCGGGCCACGGGCGTTGTCGGCGCGACGCCGTCAGGAGGTCGTGGCGGTACTGCTGTTCAGCGGCGGCCCCATCTTCGAGAGCTCCATCCCCCTGTCCGTGTTCGGCATCGACCGCCAGGACGCGGGCGTGCCCCGCTACCGGCTGCTGGTCTGCGCCGGCGAGGACGGCCCGCTGCGCACCACCGGCGGCCTGGAGTTGACCGCCCCGTACGGGCTGGAGGCGCTGTCACGCGCCGGCACGGTCGTCGTGCCCGCCTGGCGCTCGATCTCGCAGCCGCCGCCCGCCGAGGCGCTGGACGCGCTGCGCCGCGCCCACGAGGAGGGCGCCCGCATCATCGGGCTGTGCACCGGCGCCTTCGTGCTCGCCGCCGCGGGACTGCTGGACGGCCGCCCCGCCACCACGCACTGGATGTACGCGCCGACCCTGGCCAAGCGCTACCCGTCCGTCCATGTCGACCCGCGCGAGTTGTTCGTCGACGACGGCGACATCCTCACCAGCGCCGGCACCGCCGCGGGCATCGACCTGTGCCTGCACGTCGTACGGAGCGACCACGGCGGCGAGGCCGCCAACGCGCTCGCCCGCCGGCTCGTGGTGCCGCCGCGCCGCGGCGACTGGGGCGGCCAGCCCCGCCACCTCGACCGCTCTTTACCCGAGGAGATCGGCGGCGATCCGCTCGCCGAAGTCGTCGCCTGGGCGCTGGAGCACCTGCACGAGCAGTTCGACGTGGAGACCCTGGCCGCCCGCGCCTACATGAGCCGCCGCACCTTCGACCGGCGTTTCCGCACGCTCACCGGCAGCGCCCCCCTGCAGTGGCTGATCACCCAGCGTGTGCTGCAGGCGCAGCGGCTGCTGGAGACCTCCGACTACTCCGTGGACGAAGTCGCCGCACGCTGCGGCTTCCGCTCACCCGTCGCGCTGCGCGGTCACTTCCGCCGACAGCTCGGCGCCTCCCCCGCCTCGTACCGGGCGGCCTACCGGGCCCGGCGTCCTCAGGACGAGCCGGACACCGCCGGAATCGCCGCCCGGGAGAAGCGCGGCGCCGAGGCGGCCGGCGGGCAGGTCCTGGCACCGCGGCGCGGCCCGCTGCCCCTCGCGGACCGCGTGGGCGCCGGGGGCCCGCAGAACCCGGGCCCTGCGGGTTCCGGCACCGGGCCGGGCGCGCTCCGGACCGACGGGGAACCGCCCTATGCCGCGCGCATCCCGGAGCAGCCCGGGAGCCGTTTCGAGCTCCGCGAGCCGCACGGCCTCCGGCGTCCGCGAGGTGACCGGTCCGCCCGCGACGGACGCGGTCGTGGCGCGACTATGCCTGCGCCTCGGGATCGCCCCGTAGGGTGAGACGTATGAACGACCGGATGGTGTGGATCGACTGCGAGATGACCGGGCTCTCCCTGGCCCAGGACGCTCTGATCGAGGTGGCGGCGCTCGTCACCGACTCGGAGCTCAATGTGCTCGGTGAGGGGGTGGACATCGTCATCCGTCCCCCGGCCGAGGCCCTGGAGAGCATGCCGGAGATCGTCCGCACGATGCACACCGCCTCCGGACTGCTCGAGGAGCTCGACGGCGGTGTGGCGCTGGAGGAGGCGGAGAAGCTCGTCCTGGACTACATCCGCCAGTACGTGCCCGAGCCCCGCAAGGCGCCGCTGTGCGGGAACTCCGTCTCCACCGACCGCGGCTTCCTCGCCCGCGACATGCCCGCCATCGAGCAGCACCTGCACTACCGCATCGTCGACGTCTCCTCCATCAAGGAGCTGGCCCGGCGCTGGTACCCGCGCGCCTACTTCGCCAGCCCGGAGAAGAACGGCAACCACCGCGCCCTCGCCGACATCCGCGAGTCCATCGCGGAGCTGCGCTACTACCGCGAGGCGGTCTTCGTGCCGCAGCCCGGGCCCGACACGGAGACGGCGCGCTCGATCGCCGCGAAGTACGTTCTGCCTGCCGAAACGGCGGAGTGATCGACCCGCGGAAAACGTGGCGGCGAGCACCCCGCCGGACCCTGTACACTTTTTCTCGGCCGGTGCGCAGCAGTGAGAAGCGCCGGTCGTGGTGGGTGTAGCTCAGCTGGTAGAGCACCTGGTTGTGGTCCAGGATGTCGCGGGTTCGAGTCCCGTCACTCACCCTGATGACCGAGGGGCCGGTCCGCGAAAGCGGACCGGCCCCTCGTCGTGTGCCCGGAGGCCACCGGTAGCCCGGGGGCCGCTGGTGCCCTGCGATCCCTGGCCCTGAGCCTGGGCCCGCGGACGGCAGCCGCAGCCGGACCGCTCGGCCCGGCTGCGGTGCGCAAGATCACGTCAGCCGGCCGCCGCCTCGGCGGCGGCGAGCCCGGGCTGCCAGGGATACGCGGGCTCGGCCCCGGCCTCTTTGAACAGCACCGTGACCCCGGCGGCACGCAGGGTCTCCAGCGAGCGCTCGAACTGCGGGTGCTGCATCAGGGCGGCGCTCACCGACGGCATCGCCACCGCGGGCACGCGCTTGCCGATGCTCTCGGCGAGGACACCGGTCACGAACGTCTCGGTGAGGCCCAGGGCCCATCCGTTGATCGTGTTGAAGGTGGCCGGGGCCACCAGGATCACGTCGGCTGGAGGCCACACCTCGGGCAGCCCGGGCAGTGGGTACTCGTGTCGCACCGGGCGGCCGGTCAGGGCGGCCAGTCCGTCCAGGCTCGGCTCCAGCCAGCGGGCCGCCGTGGGCGTCAGTCCGAGACAGACCTCCCAGCCGCGCACCTGGGCGTCCTCGATGACGCGCGCGACGTCGAAGACGGGTGGGGCGGCGCCGGCGAACAGGTAGAGGGTCCGAGTCATGCGACCCACCCAATCGCGGGAAGTGGATCTTTCGCAACCGTACGCGGAACCGGACGCCCGGCCATCCTCACGGGGACCAGTGGTACTTGCCCCCGCCGAGCCAGCGCACGGCGTGGGGGTCGTCGAAGTCGACGTGCTTCCTTCCGACGTCGTGGGCGATCCGGACGACGTCGAGCAGGTCGTAGGCGACACCGACGGGCTGCCCGTCGATCTGCACGATGCGGAAGGGCGGGTCGCCGGCCTGGACGGGCGACACGACGATCGGGCTGCTGCTCACGTGTCCAGCTTGCGACACCCCGGCACGCTGCGCACCCTAACCGGCTCCCGGGCCCCAGCCCTGTCCGCCCCGCCGCCGCATGTCCCCCGGCGGAGGCGGGGCCGCGCTCGTACCGTGGTGGGCATGAGCACCGAGCCCTCCCGCACGGCCCTCGCCGCCCGGCTGCGCGCCCTGCACGTGCCGGGCGACCCGCTGGTCCTGCCGAACGTCTGGGACGCCGCCTCGGCCCGTGCCGTGGCCGACGCGGGCTTCCCGGTCGTCGCCACCGGCAGCGCGGCCGTGGCGCCGGCCCTGGGGTACGCGGACGAGGAGGACGCTCCCGCGGACGAGATGCTCGCCGCGGTCGCCCGTATCGCCAGGGTCGTCCCCGTACCGGTGACGGCCGACATGGAGCGGGGCTACGGGATGGCGCCCGCGGAACTGGCGGAACGGCTGGCCGCGACCGGCGCCGTCGGCTGCAACCTGGAGGACACCGACCACCGCACGGGGTCGCTGGCCGACGCCGGGCAACAGGCGGAGTACATCGCCGGCCTGCGCGCGGCCGACCCGGAGTTGGTGATCAACGCCCGGACCGACCGCTTCCTCCGAGCGGGCGACCCCGAGGAACGGCTCGCGGACGCGGTGGGGCGGGCACGGACGTATCTGGAGGCTGGCGCGGACTGCGTCTACCCGATCGGGGCGCTGGGCGGGACGACCGTCGGGGCCGTGGTCCAGGCGGTGGACGGCCGCCCGGTCAACGTCCTGTGCCGGCCCGGCGGGCCCTCGCCGGCCCGTCTGGCGGAGTTGGGAGTGGCGCGGATCAGCTTCGGCCACCAGCTCCACCAGCTGGTCCAGGGCTATCTCGCCGGGCTCCTCACCGCCGTCGCACGCGGCGACAGCCCCTTCCCCGTCGACTGACTCCTCATCAGACCTCCGTGCGCGGCGGGGATTCGTCGCTGCCGCGGCGGATCGTCCGCAGTGGACCGCCCGGCCGCCACACCTGCAGCACCAGATCCTCGTCCTCGACATAGGTGCGCACGACCTCGGCGATGTCGGCTCGGAAGAGGTGGAAGGGCCCCTCGGGCACCGTCACTTCGCGGGTGAAGCGGGTGACCGCCGCCGGGTCGGTGACCTCGACGGCGCGTCCGGAGATCCGCACGTCGCCGCCGTCCATGGAGGTGTCCGGGACGGGGTTGCCGTGGAGCGCGAAGCGCGGGTCGCGGCGCAGGTCGAGAGCCTTGCGGGAGCCGGGCATCATGCCGAACCACAGTTCGCCGAGCCGGAACTCGGCCTCGATGCCGCTGAGCCGGGGTGAGCCGTCGGCACGGAGGGTGCCGAGGACGTGGTGCTTGTAGCCGCCGAATCGGTTGCGCACGGTTTCGGCGAGGCCGGGCTGCGCTGTGTGGAAGTGTGTCCAGCTGGTCGTCATGCCGCCATGCTCCCCGGCATACCCGACATCCTCTGTCGGGTATGCCGGGGCCTTGGTCACTCCTCGTTCAGCAGGCGGCGCGCCGGGAAGTCCTGCCGGCCCTGGCGGGCGGCCTGCCAGATCCCGCGCAGGCGGTCCAGCTCGGCCAGTTCGGCACGCGACCAGCTGCGCCGGCCCGCGACGTACCGTCGTATGGCCTCGTTGGCGGCTTCGACGGATCGGCGGTCCAGAACGGTCAGTGGCATGCCTTGATTTTAGGAGAGAGGTATGACAAAGAGCCCTGGTTGACGCCCCGATGGGTCCATGTCACACCGTGAGCCTGCTCACGTGGCGGGGCTCACTCGCGGCGCCCGGGCCCCGTCCTCCGGCGCCGCGGCCGCGTCCCCCGGCGCCGAGGCCGCGGCCGAACGGCGGTCGGGCGGGGGCCGCGTCGGACGGGGCCCGGGCGGCGATCACGCGGACTCGCGGCGCACCAGCTCCGTAGGCAGCACCACGTGACGGCGGGTCGCGGTGCCCGCCGCGATCTCCTCCAGCAGTACCCGCGCCATGGTGCGGCCCATCTCCTCGATCGGCTGCCGCACGCTGGTGAGCGCCGGGTCGGTGTGGCGGGCGATCGCGGAGTCGTCGAAGCCGATCAGCGCGACGTCACCGGGCACGCGCCGGCCCGTCTCACGCAGCACCTGCAGCGCGCCGCTGGCCATGACGTCCGAGGCGGCGAAGACCGCGTCCACGTCGGGACGTCGCCGCAGCAGCGCCCGCATCGCGGCACGGCCGCCCTCCTCGGTGAAGTCGCCGGTCTCGATCAGCGTGTCGTCGCCGGCCAGCCCGGCGTCCTCGACCGCCTGGCGGTAGCCGTCGAGACGGCAGCGGGCCACGTACATGTCCGGGGGCCCGCTGACGGTCGCCACGTTCCGGCGGCCGAGCCCCAGCAGATGGGCCACCGCGGAGCGGGCGCCGCCGACGTTGTCGCAGTCGACGTACGACACCGACTCCAGGTCGGAGCGCCGGCCGTTGAGCACCGCCGGCATCCCCAGCTGCTCCAGCAGGTCGGGCAGCGGGTCGTCCTCGTGCACCGAGACCAGCAGGACGCCGTCGACACGGTGGGCGCTGAGGTACTGGGCGAAGCGCTGCCGTTCCCTGGGGGTCCGCAGCAGGGTGAGCAGCAGCTGCATATCGGTGTCGGCGAGCTCGGCGCCCACGCCGCGGATGATGCCGGAGAAGTACGGCTCGGCGAAGAGCCTGGTCTCCGCCTCCGGGATGACCAGGGCGATCGCGTCCGTCCGGTTGCCCGCCAGGGCGCGCGCCGCGCGGTCGGGGACGTATCCGAGCTCGGCGATGGCGGCCTCGACCGCGGCCTTGGCATGGTCGCTCACCCGGGGCGAACCGTTGATCACCCGGGACACCGTGCCCCGGCCCACTCCCGCACGAGCGGCGACCTCCTCGAGCGTCGGTCTGCCGCTGCGCCGTCGACCCATCACCATCTGCGGTCTCCCCATCACGTCGTGGTAACCGCGCCAACTTAGCGTCTACTGCCTCGACTCCTCGTCGGGAAGTCGAGAGCCTTCGGCATGAGAGATGGGAGCGCTCCCAGAATCAGGGTATGACGGTCGTCCGCACGAAGGCGCGCCTCCTCGCCCGGATGCGGTCCGCGGCCGCCCCCCGCGTCCCTGGTCCCACGAGGGGGGCCGGTCAAGGGCGGGCGAAGCTGTGGAATCGGCCGATCACCGTGAAGCCGCGGCGCACGTACCAGTGCCGGGGCCAGCCGTCCGCGTCGGCGATGAGGAAACGCGTGGAGCAGCCCGCGTCGGCGGCCTGGCGGACCGCCGTGGCCAGGACGGCGTCGGCGTGGCCGCGGCCCAGGTGCTCCTCCGAGGTGATGAGGTCCTCGATCTGGGCGATGCCGGAGGCGCGGTCGGCGTAGAGGTCCGCCCAGGACGCTACCTGGCCCTCAGGTGTCCGCGATCCGATGAAGCGGACGATGTCCGCGCCGCGGCGCCGTGCCTCGCGGCGGTCGACCAACTGCCGGACGGACTCCTCGTCGGCCTCCGGTAGGAAGCCGCGCCAGCGTCGCGCGAGGGGCTCGCGGAAGGCGTCGAGGCCGACTTCCTTGGCGGACCCGCCCTCCGGCACCGGGCCGGTGTGCAGCATCACGAGCTCGGTGGAGTGCGTGTAGCCGGCCCGGATCAGGGGCCCGGCGCAGGCGGTGCCCATGGCGTCGTCCAGGACGGTGATCGCGCGGTGCGCCAGATGGGCCATGGCCTCGTCGGCGAGGGCGGGAAGCGCTTCGGGGTCGACGGCGCCCTCGAGGACCAGGTGGTTGTCGCCGTGCGAGGCCGGGAAGGCCTCGTCGAGGGCGGCGAAGCCGCCGGGGAACTCCACGGTGCGGGCGGCCCGGCGGCGCGCGAAGGCGGCGACGAAGGCGCGGATCCGCGGCATTTCGGGGCCTGTCATGGGGGCAGCCTAGACGGCGCGCCGGGGCCGCGGCCCGGGGCGATCCAACTGTTCGGCCCGGCCGCGGACTTCGCGGACAGGACGGACGCGCTCGCGGACTCGCCGCGGAGCCTGCCCGCGGTCGAGGACGCGATCGTGCGCGGCGGCAGGGGGTTTCCGGAGGACGCGGAGGAGGGACCCGTCTTCGGGCGTCGACGCATGGCGGCAGCCGCCCCGACGTGGGATGCGCCGGCGGCGCTGCCACGAGACCCGTCCGGGGAGCCGGAGCCCGCGCGCCCCTGGCCGTACGAGGACATCGACCTCCCCCGGCCCGGGCGCCGGTCGCACGTGACTCGGCGGCGTACGGCACGAGCCGACCCGGGCCTTTCTGGCCGACGTCGGGATTCCCGACCGGCCCGGCGGCTGGTTCGAGGCGGACGAGGGTCTCGCCGAGGGCGCGATCAGGCTCGGGGACGCCTATCCGGACCTGGCACAGCACTACCCCGGACTCCCGGCCTCAGCCGCCGACTGGGTCTCGCTGGGTGTCATCGGTTACGACGACATCGCCGTGGACCACGTCACCGGCACCGTGTACTGACTGCCCGACGGCTCGGCCGAGTCCTACCCGCTCAACCGGGACATCATCCACGCCTTCGCGGTGTTCCTGTGTGCCCTGGAGACGGAGCGTCCCGGCTACGATCTCGCGGTCGCCGGTGAGGTGGCGGATCCCGAGGGGGCCGCGCACCGGCTCGCTGAGTTGTTCGCCCGCGTCGACCCCACCTCGCTCAACCGGCCGGGAGGGACGTGGGGCCGGGTGCTGGATCACGTCCGCGAGGCGCTGCCCGCGTAGCGGCCCCGTTCACGCCGGCCGTGACTCCGCCTGCCGGCGCAGGAATTCGGCGACGTCCTTGCGCCGGGAGTACGGCTGGAGGGTCTGGGCGGCGGAGGAGAGCATGCCCCGTACGCGCGGGGACTGGACGCGGCCGAGGAGGTCGAGGACGCGGATGCCGGCGTCGGCGGCCTCGTCGACGCGCCGGGCGGAGGCGAGGTTGCCCGCGAGTTCCGCGGTGTACAGCGCGGCGTTGCGCGTGAAGTGCGGCGCCTGCAGGTCGACCGCGCGCCGGGCGTGTTCGGCCGCTCGGCAGTGGTCTGCGAGGGCGGACCAGGACTGGGCCTCCAGGCCCGCGAGTTCGGCCTCGCCGTAGAAGGTCATCCACTCCGGGTCCGCGGCGCTGGAGCCGCGGCCGAAGAGGCTGTGGGCGCGGCCGAGGGCGCGTTCGCAGCCGGATCGGTCGCCGAGCCCGGCACAGCCGCCTGCCTCGCGCAGCGCCAGCAGCGAGAGCAGCCGCGGCGAACCGAGGTGGCGCGCGGCCCGCTGGGCGGCCTGTGCGGCCCGCACGGCCTCGCGCGGGCGGCCGGCGTCGCGGGCGAGGAAGGAGGCGTTGCAGAAGGCGTGCGCCTCCAGGGCCCGGTCGCCGGCCATGCGGGCGGTGGCGAGGGCCTCGCCGTAGAAGGAGCGGGCGTCGGCGAGGCGCCCCGAGTCGTGGGCCAGCCAGCCGACGGAGATGGCGAGTTCCCCGGCGCCGCCCATCAGGTCCTCGGCGACGGCCTGGCTGTAGGTGCCTTCGTCGAGGAGGCGGTAGGCGGCGCCGAGGGAGTGGCCGGCCTGGCGGTAGAGCGCGCCGGCGCCGTGCCGGTCGTCGTGCAGGCGGATCTCGCGGACGGCCGCGCGGACGGCTCGCGCCTGGGAACTGCCGACCTTGTGCGTCGTCTTCGCCCCGGCGGCGGGCGCCGGGATCAGGGTGGTGGCGATGGCGGCCGGGCCGCCGGTCATGAACGCGCGACGCAGCACGTCGCTCTCCTCGTCGGTTGCGGTCTCGTTCTGGGCCGGCCCGGGGGCCGGTGCTGCCGGTGTGCGCCTGCCGCGGACCACTTCCCGCGGTTCGAAGCCCATCTCGGCGAGGTCCCGGCCGGGGAACATGTGCCGGAAGACCCGCTCGTAGGCGTAGTTGGGGCAGCGGATCTCGCCCGACTCCACCCGGCCGATGTAGCGGGCGTCGCAGCTGACCTGCTCGCCGATGTCCCGTCCCGCGCGGCGTACGGCGGCGGCGAACTCACCGGGGGACCGGTCTCCGCGCAGGCGCCGGAAGGCCGTGTTGGGGGTGGAAGGTGACGACTGCATCGCCGGGCTCCCGTTGGACGGTCGGTGCGGTGCCGGTGTGGCGGCGCGACGACCGTACTCGCTGCGAAGGCCCCAGCACCGAAGGTTTAGTTACAAAAGGGATATCTCATCCTCCATTCGCCATGAAACGCCACCCCTGACGGCGTCACAAAGGCGTAGCCGTTGACGTCCGCGCGCGTTGGACACCGTGCAACCGACTGTCCGACCCCAGGGAGGATGCGCCTTGTTGGACGAGCCATGGGATCTGGTCACCGTCCCGGCCCGGCAGGGACTGGAGGCCGTGGACATCCTGCGCCTGCGCACCGGTCTCGGACCGGTGCTGCACGACGGCTCAGGTGACAGCCTCGGCTTCCTGGTGCCGCCGGGCACAGCCGACGGCTGGGACCTGCCGGGCAGCGCCTGTACGCAGACCTCGGGCGCCGGGTTCACCGTCCCCGGCGAGTTGCGGGAGCCGCCGGTGGCGGGCAGCGGCTGGCTGGTGCCGCCGCGCGACGACAGCGCGGTGACGGACCCGGCGGTGCTCCGTGACGCCCTCGGTGAGGCGGCCCGGATGATCGAACTGGCCGACCGGCTCTGAGTCCGCCCGCCGGCCACCGCCCATACTGGGTGGCATGGCAGCGCGCAGGACGAGGACGACGAAGGCGCCGGAAGGCATACGCGAGCAGGTCGGCGGAGGCCTGGCCGAGCTCGTGCCGGACCGGGACCGGCCGCGCGGACGGTCGCTGCTGATCGACGGGGCGCCGCAGTCGCACGTCGACCTCGACGACCCGGAGTACCTGGACTTCTCCTACCAGCGCAGACTCGGTCACGTCGTCGACCTCGCCGCGCCGCCCGGCCGCCCGTTGCGCGTGCTGCACCTCGGCGGCGGCGCACTGACCCTGGCCCGCTACACCGCGGCGACCCGGCCGCGTTCGACGCAGCAGGTGGTGGAGCTGGACACCGCGCTGGTCGACCTGGTGCGGCGGGAGTTGCCCTGGGACCGCACCTGGCGCATCAAGGTGCGCGGCGGCGACGCCAGGGAGGGGCTGGCCAAGGTCCCGGAGGCCTGGGCGGACCTGATCATCACCGACGTCTTCGGCGGCGCTCGTACGCCCGCCCACCTGACCAGCACGGAATTCCTCGCCCAGGCGCGGCGCGCGTTGGCGCCCGGCGGGCTGTACGCCGCCAATGTGGCGGACGGGGGGCGGCTGGATTTCCTGCGGTCGCAGATCGCGACGGTGCGGGCGTGCTTCGCGCACGCGTGCCTGGCGGCGGATCCCGCCGTGTTGCGCGGGCGGCGCTTCGGCAACGTGATCCTGGTGGCCGCGGACGGCGAGCTGCCCGTCGCGGAGTTCACCCGGCGCGTGGCCTCGGACCCCCATCCGGGACGGGTCGAACACGGCCGGGAGCTGGACGCCTTCGCGGGTGGTGCGGCGGCCGTCACCGACGCCACGGCGGCGGCCTCCCCCGCTCCCCCGGAATCGGTGTTCCGCTAGGGCCGTCGGGCGCGTGGCCGGCCCGCCCGAGCCGGCCACCGGCCGACCGTGACGGCCGGTGGCGTAACGCGATCAGTGGCCGTAGGGCGGTGCGCCGGTCCTGCGCTTGTGCCGGATCGCGGCGGCATCGGGAGGACGCGCTGGGCGATCCGGACGGCGACACCGTCGAAGGCGGTCCGCCGCGTTGTTCGCGCGCTGACGGCTTCCCCAGCTGTCGTCGACCGACTCGATCGGCCGCCACACCGGCTCCGGCTGCAATCGCCCGCGGTGCTGCCCCCGTTCGGCCGGAGCGGTGCCGTCAGGTGCCGTGGACGATCCGGGGCGGGGATGTCGAGGCGGCCGAAGGCCCGACGCCCAGGGGGCATGGACATCCGGGGCCGCGGGCAGCGGAGCCCTTCCCCGCGCGGGCGTGCACGGACCTCGCCCGCGGACGCGCCCTCGGCAGGGCGTGCCCGCGGACCCGGCGCCGCGTCCTCAGGTGCGGAGCAGACCGTCCAGCAGCGCGGCGAGCCCGGCCTCGTACTGCGCGCGGCCGGACTGCTGGGCCGTGACGAGTTCGGGTGCCAGCCCCGCGAGCGAGGGGTAGCTGTCCGGCGGCAGGTCGGCGAGGCGGCGGCGGATCCTCTCCTGCAGCCCGGCCTCGGCCTCACCGCACTCCGCGCGCCTGCGGCGGACCGCCCACAGGGAGGCGCCGATCGTGTACTGCATCAGCGCCACCTGGGCGCGCACGGCAGCGGAAGGTTCCAGTCCCGCCTCGATCAGCAGGCAGAGCATGCGGTCGATGACGGCGACGGCCTCGTCGCCGCGGAGCGGGCGGCTCGTGAGCAGCTGCAGGGCGGAGGGATGCTCGCTGAACAGCCGGTACACGCCGAGGCAGAGTTCGATGAGCTGTTCGCGCGGCGCGCCGGAGCCGGAGGGCAGCTCGATCTCGCCGATCAGCCGTTCGTTGACCGCGTCGATGATCTCGTCCTTGCCCTTGAAGTGGGAGTAGACGGCCATCGTGCCGACACCGAGCTCCTGGGCGAGCGCGCGCATGGTGAGGGCCTCGGTCCCGCGGCGGTCGAGGAGCGCGACGGCGGCGCCGAGGATGCGGTCGGGGTTCAGGGTGTTGCGGGGGACGCGGCGCCGTGGGGAGCGGGCCGGCGGGGTGACAGTCATGAGGGATGCGTGTCCGGTCGTGGGGATCGTCGTGAGCGGTCGGCAGGTCGAGCGGTTTTCTTGATTCTCCCGTGTTTCCGGGCAACCCGGGCCTGGCGCGGGGCGTCATTTCGCACGTCTCAGGAAGCACGGCCACCTGAATCCAGGATGAAGCGGAGGCGAAGGGAGGAATAGGCGGGGGCGGTGTCCAGGTTGCCTAGCGTACGTCGTACGGTAGACCGATGTGACTCACACAGGGAGAAATGGGGGGGGAACGGCCGGATGACCACGAGCATCACCGCCCCACGGGCGTCCGCCTACGGGGGCGGGCTTCGCTGGTGGACCGAACTGCCGCTGATCGCGGTCGTCTACGGCCTCTACACCGCGGGCCGACTCCTCGTGCGCGGCGACGTGAGCCGGGCAGCCGACCACGGCGTCGCCATACTCCGCCTGGAGAACGTGCTCAACATCGACCCAGAGCGCTGGCTCAACTCCGTGTTCAGCCGCTACCGGACGCTCGGGGTGCCCGCCGACTTCTGGTACGCCTCGCTCCACTACCTGGCCACCCCGCTGGTGCTGGTCTGGCTGTGGCGCCGGCGGCCGACCGCGTACCGCTTCGCCCGCACATGGCTGCTGGTGTCCACCCTCGTCGGGCTGATCGGCTTCACGCTGCTGCCCACCGCCCCGCCACGGCTGCTGGCCGCCGGCCACGGCTTCGTCGACACCATGGCGGAGTACGGCTCCTACGGCTGGTGGGGCGCCGACGCGAGCGCGCCGCGCGGGCTCGGCGGGATGACCAACCAGTACGCGGCCATGCCGAGCCTGCACGTCGGCTGGTCCCTGTGGTGCGGCATCATGCTCTGGCGCCACGGACGCACCGCCTTCGTCCGCGCCCTCGGGGTCCTCTATCCCCTCGGCACCGCCCTCGTGGTCATGGGCACCGCCAACCACTATCTGCTGGACGCCCTCGCCGGCATCGTCGTGATGGGCGTCGGATGCCTGCTCACGCGCCCCGCGCTGCGCGTGGTGGACCTCGTACGCGACGCCGTGGCCACCCGGTCCGCTACCCCGCGGCGGCCGGCCTCCGCGTTCGCCGAGACCTCCCGCGCCGTCGCCCCGGCGGACGTGGGGATCCTGCCGGGAACGGCGGTCGAACCACGCCACTGATGCTCCGGGCAGGACCGCACACCTGCGCCCGCCCGCATTGCGGCCCGCGTTGTCGGTGCGGGGTGCGAGACTTGCGCGGGTGAGCACTACGCACGATCTGCGAGAGCGGTTGGCCGCGCTGCGTGGCCCGACGACCGTGCCGCGTCCGATGGACGCGCGCGCCCTGGCGGCGCTCGCCGCGAACCCCGGGTGCCGGCGCCGGGCGCTGCTGGACGCCGCCGGCGTGGACAAGGCGGCGGTGGCGCGCGTGCTCGGCAACCCCGCTCCTTTCGGGCAGTCGCAGTTCGCCTTCGTGCGCGGCCATGCCTTCGAGGCCCGGGTGAAGGCCGAGGGGTGCGCCGAGCTGCTGCGTCTGCTGGGAGCGCCCGAGGGCACCCGCGCCGTGCTCCCCGACCTGTCCGCCCCGGGCCCCGAGGGCCGGCTGGCCCGCACCCGCCTCGCGCTCAAGGAGGCGACCGCGGCGGGACGGTGGACCCTGCTGGACCACCCCCTGCTGGCGCTGGAGGTCGCCGACTCCCCGGTCCACCTCGAGCCGGACGTCATCGCCGTGCGGCCGGACGGCTCGTGGACGGTGGTGGAGGTCAAGTCCTTCCCGATCCTGGACGGTTCCGCGGACTCGGTGAAGGTCGGCGCCGCGGCCCGCCAGGCCGCGGTCTACGTCCTGGCTCTGGAACGGCTGGGGTTCGGCACCCCGGAGCACCGGGTGCTGCTGGTGTGCCCGAAGGACTTCTCCAACCTGCCCGCCGCCGAGTTCGTCGACATCCGCAAGCAGCTGTCGGTCACCCGCCGCCAGCTGGCCCGGCTGACCCGGATCGAGGAGATCGCCGCCTCCCTCCCGGAGGGCACCACCTTCGACCTGCGGCTCGCCGACGACGGCCGGACGGCGACCCGCCCGCCGGCGGAGCTCGCCGACGCGGTGGACCGACTGCCCGCGGCGTACGCGCCCGAGTGCCTGGCCAGTTGCGAGCTGTCCTTCCACTGCCGCGAACAGGCCCGGGCCTGCGGCGCGGTGGAGGTCCTCGGCCGCGGAGTGCGCGGGGAGCTGGGCGCGTTGACCACCGTGGAGCAGGTGCTGGCTGCGGCGCTGGGCACACGGGACGGTGCCTCCGGCGACTCCGACGGCGAGGAGCCCTCCCGGGACGTCGCGGACCATGTGGACCTCGGCGATCTCACGGATCCCGGGGTCGCCGCGCTGCGGCGGGCGCAGGCCCTGCGGGCGGAGGCACTGGGATGTCGCTGATCTCCGTGCTGGCCCGGGCGGAGGCCATGGCGACCGGCCGTGCGACCCCGCTCGCGACGGTGCGCCACCGCCATCTGTCGGACCGTCCCCTGGTGTTCGTCCCGCTGACCACCGCGGGCGAGGTGGGCGCGCCGCTGGGCGCCCTGGTCGGCACCGACCGCGACGAGCCGCGGCTGCTGGCGGTGCCGCAGCCGCGCGACCGCGATCTGCGCTTCGCCTTCCTCGCCGAACTGGCGCAGGCCGTGCTGCCGTACCTGGAGTCCTACGCGGACGACACCGAGACCGAGCCGGCGGGTCGTGCCAAGGCGGGGGCGGCGCCCGAGGAGGAGTCGGAGGTCTGCGCGGACGCTCCCCAGATCGTCGTCCCGAACACCTCCGCCGTGGAGTACGTGCGTCTGCTCGGGCGCTCCACGCGCTTCCGCCGCACCTTCGAGGACGACCCCGACGAACCGCATCCGGTGCCGGCCCGGGTGCCGCTGCTCGGCCGCTGGCTGACCCACTACGGGGAGCGCGCCCGCACCCCCGGCTCCGCGCTGCTGCTGTCCGCGACCGAACTGCTCGGCCGGCACTGGGCGACCGGCCAGAGCAACCTCGAGGACCAGCACCTGGGCGCCCTGCTGGCCTGGATCGACGCGCCCGTGGAGGGCATGACGGGCAGCGAGGCGGCCCGCCGCGCGGAGTCCCACCGCGGCCCGGACGGCCTGCTGGTGTTCCCGCCCGCCGGTCCGGCGACGGACCCGGTCTTCGACAACGCCGTGCTCGCCCCGGCCATCGCCCGCTACGACGCCGGGATCACCGGCGCCGGGGAGGAGATCCGCCGCCTGCTGGCCGCCCAGATGCGCCCCACCTGGGACGCGGTCTGGCGCTCCCTGGACCTGGTGCGCGAGCTGCCCGAGGGCGCCCATGTCGCGGACCGCTGGCGGCGCGACCGCTGGTCGTACACCTCCCACCGCGACCGGGTGCGCGCCGGGGAACCGCCCCAGCCCCGCCGCGACGACGCCGTGTCGGCGGCCCAGAAGCTCGCCGGCCGGGAGACCGCGCAGGTGCGGCTGGAAGCCCAGGAGGCACTCGACGACCCGCTGGTGATGGCCGGGCGGCGGCTGGCCGGAGAGGCGTTCGCGGGCCAGGTGGACCGGGTGGAGATGGCGATGAGCGAGGGCAAGGTGCCCAAGCCGCGTCCGCTGGTGACGGTCCTCACCCAGGACCGGCCGCATCTGGACGAGGACGCGAAGGTCTTCCGCGCGCTGCCGGACGGCCGCACCCAGCAGGCCCAGTTCGTGGAGTGGGCCGGGCCCGGGGCGGTGCTCCTGCGGGTGGTGAACGGCATGGGCCGCGGCAAGGTCCCCGCCCCCGGCACGGTGCCGGAGGAAGGGGAGGAGGTGTGCTGGACGTTGTTCGAGCACGCGCCGCGCGGCGGCGCCGGGCTGCCGGAGCCGGAGGACACGCCGTGGACGCACGGCGGGCCTCCGGGCGCCGCGACCGCAGGCGCGACGGCGGCCGCGACGGCGAGCACAGCGGCCGGCACGACGGCGGGCGCCGTCGCCGAGCACCCCGATCCCTTGACCTCGGAGGACTATCTGTGAGCCCGGTGAGCGACGCCGCCCTGGCGGCCGGCACCGCGACCGACCGGATCCTGCACGACACCCTGCACGGCACGCATCGCGGCGTCGTCGTGGACTCGCCGCCCGGAGCGGGCAAGTCCACGCTGGTGGTGCGCGCCGCCAGGGAGCTGGTCGCGGCGGGCGAGTCCCTGATGGTGGTCGCCCAGACGAACGCGCAGGTGGACGATCTGGTGGACCGGCTGGCCACCGCCGACCCCGGCCTGCCGATCGGCCGGCTGCACGGCAGCGACTCGCCGCCGGACCGGGGGCTCGACCGCCACGAGGCGGTGCTGAAGTCGACCAAGGCGGCCGACCTCACCGGCGCCAAGGTGGTGATCGCGACCGCGGCGAAGTGGGCCTACGTGAAGGACGCGGAGCCCTGGCGGCACGCCATCGTCGACGAGGCGTACCAGATGCGCTCGGACGCGCTGCTGCAGGTGGCCGGGTTGTTCGAGCGGGCGCTGTTCGTCGGCGACCCCGGCCAGCTCGACCCGTTCAGCGTCGTCGGCGCCGAGCAGTGGGCGGGGCTCAGCTACGACCCGTCGGCGAGCGCCGTGGTCACCTTGCTGGCCCACAACCCGGGGCTTCCGCAGCACCGGCTGCCGGTCTCCTGGCGGCTGCCGGCCTCCGCCGCGCCGCTGGTCTCGGACGCCTTCTACCCGTACACCCCGTTCCGCAGCGGCACCGGCCACGGGGACCGGCGGCTGTCCTTCGGCGTTCCCGGCGACGGCTCGGGCGTGGACCGGGTGGTGGACGAGGCCGCCGTGTCCGGCTGGGGCCTGCTGGAGCTGCCCGCGCGGCGCACCCCGCGGACCGATCCCGAGGCGGTGCGCGCGGTCGCGCTGGTCGTCCGGCGGCTGCTGGACCGCGGCGGCGTGGCGGTCTCCGAGCGGGGCACCGCGCCGGTGGGCCCGGACCGGATCGCGGTGGGCACCGCACACCGCGACCAGGCGGCGGCCGTCCGCGCGGCGCTGGCGGAGCTGGGTGTGACCGGTATCACCGTGGACACCGCCAACCGGCTGCAGGGCCGGGAGTTCGACGTGACCGTGGTGCTGCACCCGCTGTCGGGGCGTCCCGACGCCACCGCGTTCCACCTGGAGACCGGCCGGCTGTGCGTGCTCGCCTCTCGCCACCGGCACGCGTGCATCGTGGTGTGCCGGGCGGGGGTCTCGGAGCTGCTGGACGAGCACCCCTCGACGGAGCCGGTGCAGCTGGGGGTGACGGTGAAGTTCCCGGACGGCTGGGAGGCCAACCACGCCGTCCTGGCCCACCTGTCCGAGCACCGCGTGGCCTGGCGGCCGTAGCGCGGGCCGGCGTTCCGCGCCACCGCCGCGGCGTTCTTGCGCGAGGCGGGACAATGGAAGGCGCGACGATCCTGGAGGTACGTTCATGTCCGAGCCGCAGTCGGCTCACAGCGCGGCGGGCAAGCAACCCGCCCCGCGCCTGAAACCCGCCCAGCTGCTGTTCGAGCCGGCCGCCCTGGCCGAGGACGAGGAGCACTTCTTCGATCTGGAGTCCGTCGAGGACCCCCGGGAGCTGCTGTCCCGCGCCTCGGAGCTCACCCTGGCCTTCCGCGCGGCCGCGGACCGGGCGACGGAGTTCCAGGCCATAGCCGCGGCCCAGCTCGCCGACCCCAGGCGTTTCGACCGGCTGACCCCCGCCGCGATCGGCGAGCAGGCGGGCTGGTCGGAGGACTACGCCAAGCGGATGATCGAGTTCGGCGAGGGCCTGATGCGGGGCGGGGACGCGGCGCTGTCCTGACGGCGCACCTGGCATATGCGATCGGGGCAAGGTACCTGACACATGGCGTGTGTGTCCGGCCTTCCGGCGATGTCGCGTCGCGCGACGTTCACTCACGGTAGTTGTTGGTGTCATGAGTGATCGGCAGTGGCACACATGGCCGGGGGGCGTGCCGGAGTCCGCCTCCCACCCATATCCGTACGCGCAGTACCCCACCCCCGACGGGGCCGACTGGCTCGCCTCCGCCAGCGCCTTCCCGCGCAGCGTGCGGGCGCTGTGGTCCGCACGGCCCACGGCGCCCAGCGTGCTGCCCTGCGGCACCGCCTTCGACGTGGTGAACCTGCCGGACCTCTTCGGGCGCCGGGTCCTGGAGGAGCTGTGGTCCGCGGGCCCCGGCTCCGGCCCGGCGGCCGCGCTGCGCGGACGGCTGCTGCTGCTCGCCGAACCGGGCACCGCCGCACGCCTCCCCGCGCTGCTGGGCTGGGACGAGTGGGGCGTGGCGGTGCCGCCGGTGCTGTGCCACGGCGCGGGGGAGTCGGTGGCGCTGCCCCCGCCCTACGGCGACACCGGCAGCGGCCGCTCCCGCTGGCTGGTGGCCCCCGACACCCGCCGCCCCTGGCTCCCGGCGGCCGGTGACCTTCTGTGGGCCTGCGTCCGAGCGGCCCGCGCGCAGGACCGTTGATTATCGATTTTCACCCGCCCGCGAGCGGATGCTAAGGTCTACGACGTCAGCGAGCGCCGCTAGCTCAACTGGCAGAGCAGCTGACTCTTAATCAGCGGGTTCGGGGTTCGAGTCCCTGGCGGCGCACAAACGACTGGAGGCCGTTCGTCCTGAGGACGAACGGCCTCCAGTCGTTTTCGGGCGCCTGTGACGGCTCGGACAAGGGACGCAGGGCAGGACCGGACCGCACGGAGCGGCGGCGGTTCCCGCGCCGGCCCGGCCCTCGGCGCTGCGGGGGCTGCTGGTGCTGTGGTGCGCACGACACGGTGGCGAACGTGCGCGACACCGGGCGAAGGCACGGCTGGCCCGGTGTCCGTCGGCGGACGCCGGGCACCGCAGAACCGATCCGGTGGAACCGCGGACCCCGCCCTCCGGGAGGCCGCCGTCACCGCCGGGACGCACCTCAGGGACGGTCCCACAGAGGGCGCGCGTTCGTGATCCGCACCGTCCAGCCCTCGTCGTGCGGGTCCCGGCCGAGGACGTCGACGGTCAGCCCGCGGGCCCGGTCGGTGAAGCGCTCTCCGGAGGAGAACGGGGCGTCGTTGAGCGCGTTGAAGGTGGCGCTGCTGTACTCGCAGGCGGTGGTGCGCGGGTGGGCGTCCTCGACGGTGACGGGTCCGTGCCCGGAGTCGACGTCGGTGCGCACCTGGTAGATCAGCACTCCCTCGCGGCAGGCCTCGTTGTCGTTGCCGCGTGCGGCGCGCGCCTCGACGACGTACGCCCGGGTCCGTCCCAGGGGGATGACGGCCGCCTTGCGGCCGCCGGCCACCTCGACCGGCGTCAGATGCACCGACCGGGCGCCCGGATCGCGGACGCAGACGACCTGCCAGTCCTCCAGCCAGCCCAGCCGCCACTTGTGCCAGGCGAAGAGGTCGCCCTGCAGCCCCCAGTCCAGCGACATGCCGTCCCACTGGCCCGCGAGGGCGTCGGTGCGCACGAAGTCCTCGACGGAGTACAGGTCGGGCAGCCCAAAGGCGTGGCCGTTCTCGTGGCTGAGCACCCGTGCGCCGGACTGGTCGTGGCCGTAGACGAGGGAGACCCGGTCCAGGCGGGTGCCGTCGTCGGTGGTGGCGGCCGAGGCCCCGGTCCAGGTCACCGACAGCACGGCCTCCTCGGCGGGCGGCCCGGCGTTGGGTGTCACCAGGACGTTGATCAGGTCGTAGCCGGAGAAGTCGATCGTCCGGTCGGCGACGCGCAGCAGGTCCCGCATCATGGCCGTGTGGGTGCGCCAGCCGTAGCCGCGCCCTATCCCGTAGGAGTGGAAGGGCCGCGGCATACGGAGGTAGCGCAACACCGGCGTGGAGACGTAGCGCAGCTTCCCGTACGAGGCGCGGTAGAACCAGTGCCGCACCGCGGGGAAGAACTCGCTGTAGCGCTCGGCGGCGCTGTAGGGGGCGGGTTTGTCGGGGAAGTCGACGAGCAGCGTCAGCGCCCGCACCTCGCCGGTGGCCCGGGCGAACTCACGGCCGTCGGCGCCGCCGAACCCCTCGGACATCGTCACGCCGGGGGCGGCACGCAGCGCGCAGGGACGGTCCGCCGGCGGGGCCGCGGCGGGCGCGCCCTCGGGGACGGCGGCGCTGCCGGAGGCGAGGAGGAACACCGAGGCCAGGACCGCGAGCGCCCGGGGACCGCGCATCGCATCAGCCCTGGGTGACCTGGACGGTCCAGGATCCGTCGGAGTGCCGGCCCACGACGTGGACGCGCGCCGACCGGCCGAGGATGTGGGTCTCCCCCGCCCGCAGGGGCGCGTCGGCGAGCGGCGGGTACACCGAGGACTCCTGGCAGCCGTCGCTGCCCGGATGGGCGTCGATGACGTCGACGGGGCCGTCGCCTGACGACACGTCGGCGCGGACCCGGTACATCAGCACGCCCTCGCTGCAGGTGAGGCGGTCGTTGCCGACGGCGGCGCGGGCCTCGATGGCGACGACGCCCTCCAGTCCCGCGGGCAGCACCAGCAGTTTGGTGCCGCCGGGCTGTTCGACGGGGCTCAGGCGGAAGGTGTGCGTGCCGCTCTCGGTGACGCAGCGGACCTGCGGCGGCCGGAGCCAGCCCAGCTTCCACTTGTGCCAGGCGAACAAGTCGGGTGACAGGCCGAATTGACTGCCCATGAGGTCCCAGTCCCCGACGTGGGTGTCCCAGTCGGCGCTGCTGCCGCGCGGCGGCCGGTAGTAGAGGTCGGGCAGGTCGAAGGCGTGCCCGGTCTCATGGGCCAGCACGTTGATGTCCGGCGGGTGGCCCTCGAAGACGGTGACGAAGCGGTGCAGGTCCGCGCCGTCGATGCGGACGGGCCTGCCCAGGTTGACCACCTTGGTCGCGTCCGGGTCGACGCCGGGTGCGTCGGGGTCGGCAACGAGGTAGACGATCCCGTACCGGGAGAAGTCCACCTGCGCGTCGGCCGCCACCACGGCGTCCCGCAGATAGCGGGCGCGCAGGTCGGGGTGCCAGTCCCGGCCGATGCCGTACGCCGTGGAGGCCTCGGGCATGCGCAGCCAGTACGGCAGGAGGCGCGGCCGCAACCGGAACGAGCCGTACGAGGCCCGGGCGAAGAAGTCGGCGGTGGCCGGGAAGTGGTCGGACGCCAGTTCGCCGGGGCTGAGGGTGGGAACGGCGTCGGGGAACGCCAGGAACACCATCAGGGCGTCAACCTCGCCGTCGGGCCGCGGGTAGGCCGCGTTCCAGGCGCTGACGCCCTCGGAGTGGTGCGCCCGGGTGCGCGGGAGGGCGCACAGCGAGGAGTCGGAGCCCCCGGCCGCGGGGCCGGTGACCAGCGTCCACGCGACGACGGCCGCGAAGACGCTGACAGCGGCGATGACCGCCCGGAGCCCGTCGGGGGCATGCCCGTGCACGCTCCGGCGGAACCGCCGATGCGCACGTATGGGTAGCCCTGACAGCGGCACATGGACCTCCCGTACGGGGTCGGGACACCCACATCACGCTGATATGGTTTGCTCGGATTTGCCCTGTTATGCTGCGCCGCTCGGATGACCATCCGATCACTACAGTGCGTGATGGGTGACAGAAAGCGGTCAACGAAGCGCAGCGGCCATTCACAAACGATCGAAATCGCGGCGCGCGTGCCGAGAATCACCACGACGGCGGTGGCCGCGGCATTTCCGCAACGTCTATGATCGGCACATTTCCAGCATGAACGCCGCCTCCTGGCGGTCCATCGATTACTCCACGACCATGTGTGCGAGACGACAGCTATGCGGGAGCCAGCGGTGGGCGGACCCTCGGGAGGCCCGGACCTCGAACCCGAGGCGACGGGTACGGCGGTCACCGAGCGTCACGCTCCGGCCCCGGAAAGGTCGGCATCGGAGGTGCGCGACTACCGCGCCGCCTTCTCCCTGGCCCGCCTGCCGATGGCACTGGTCGGCGCCGACGGCCGGGTCCGCGAGGCCAACGCGGCGCTCGGCGCCCTGCTCGGCGCGGACCCGTTGCGGCTCACCGCCCGCGCCGCGGCGGAGCTGGTCGGCCTCGCCGGCGGCGAGGCGCCCCCGCCCGAGCGGAGCCCGGAGTACGCCGAGTACGAGGATGTGCTGAGCGGACGGCGCGGGGAGCTGCGCCGCACCAGACCCGTACGCGGACCGGACGGGCGCACGGTCTGGGCCGAGGTCGTCGTGGTGCCCGTGCCCGGCGGCGTCCTGATGTCCGTGGAGGACCTCGGCGAGACCCGCGACCTACGCGAGCAGTTGCGGCACTTGCGGATGCACGACCCGGTCACCCGGCTGCCCAACCGGCAGTTGTTCTTCGAGCGGCTGGCCACCGCGCTGGAGGGCTCCGAGAGCCGCACCGGCCGGATCGGCCTGTGCTACCTCGACCTCGACGGGTTCAAGGCGATCAACGACACCCTGGGGCACCGGGTCGGCGACCGGCTGCTGAAGGCGGTCGCCGGCCGGCTCTCGGACTGCGCGGCCCGCCTCGGGCGGGGCGGGACGCTCGTCGCCCGGCTGGGCGGCGACGAGTTCGCCGTCCTCGTCGAGGACTCCACCGGCACCGGACAGGCCACCGGGCTCGCCGAATCCCTGCTGACCGCGCTGCAGCCGCCCTTCGACCTCGCCGGGCAGCGCCTGGCGGTCTCGGCCAGCATCGGCGTCGTAGAACGCGAGGCCGCCGGCGCCACCGCCACGGGCATCATGCAGGCCGCGGACACCACGCTGTACTGGGCCAAGGCCGACGGCAAGGCCCGCTGGACGCTCTTCGACCCGGAGCGCAACGCACACCGGATGACCAAGCAGGCACTGTCCAGCACCCTGCGGCAAGCCGTGGAGCGCGGGGAGTTCGCCCTGGAGTACCAGCCGCTGGTGGAGCTCGGCACCGGCAGTCTGCGCGGGGTCGAGGCCCTGGTGCGCTGGCAGCACCCGCACTTCGGGCGGCTCGGGCCGAACCGGTTCATCCCACTGGCGGAGGAGAACGGCTCCATCGTCCAGCTGGGCCGCTGGGTGCTCGCCGAGTCGTGCCGCCAGGCCCGGCAGTGGCAGAAGGACTGGCCGGACGACCCGATCTTCGTCAGTGTCAACGTGGCCGTGCGCCAGGTCTGGGACTCCGACCTGGTCGCCGACGTCGCGGAGATCCTCGACGACACCGGGCTGCCGGCCGGACTGCTGCAACTGGAGCTCACCGAATCGGCGGTGATGGGCTCGGCCGGCCGCCCGCTGCAGGCCCTGCACGCCCTGCAGGAGATGGGGGTGCGCATCGCCATCGACGATTTCGGCACCGGCTACTCCAACCTGGCCTACCTCAGCCGTCTCCCGGTCTCCGCGCTCAAGCTCGACGGCAGCTTCGTGCACGGCTTCCGTGACAGCCTGCACCCCAACCCGGCCGACGAGACGATCGTCGAGGCACTGGTGCAACTCGCGCACCGGCTCGGGCTCACCGTCACCGCCGAGTGCGTGGAGAACGCCGAGCAGGCGGAACGGCTGCGCCGGATCGGCTGCGACACCGGGCAGGGGTGGCTCTACTCGCGCCCCGTGCCGGCCGAGGGGATCGCCGCGCTGCGCGTCCCCGGGCCCTGCCCGGGACAGGGCCCGGGGCCGGACCCGGGGCCGGACCCGGGGCCGGAGGCCGGGCCCGACCGGGGGCCTGACCTGCGACCCGGCCCCGGCGACGGCTGCGGCTCGGCCCCCGGCTCCGGGGAATAGCCCGCGCCGGAATCCGGTTGACCGCTGCCGTAGGCGAGGAACCGGCGCAGGAGGCGACGCACGCACGTGGACACGAACGACCCGATACGAGGCACCGTCCTCGGCAGCGCACCCGTACCGCTCTCCGTCCTCGACCTCGTGGGTGTCGGCAGCGGCCTGACCGCGAGGGACGCCCTCGTCGCCGGGGTCGCGCTCGCCCGGCTCGCCGAAGCCCGCGGCTACCACCGCTACTGGGTCGCCGAGCACCACTCGATGCCCGGGGTGGCGTCCTCCTCCCCCGCCGTGATCCTGGCCCACCTCGCCGCCCACACCGAGCGGATACGCCTCGGCTCCGGCGGCGTCATGCTGCCCAACCACGCACCACTCGTCATCGCCGAGCAGTTCGGCACCCTGGAGGCCCTGGCACCGGGCCGCGTCGACCTCGGCCTCGGCCGCGCCCCCGGCACCGACGGCGCCACCGCCGCCGCGCTGCGCCGCACCGACCGGCTGAACGAGGGCGCCGACGACTTCCCGCAGCAGCTCGCGGAGCTCATCCGCTTCCTGGACGACGACTTCCCCGACGGCCACCCCTACGCCCGCATCCACGCCATCCCCGGCCCCGTGCAGGGCACCGTCCCGGGCGGTGTGCAGTCGGCAGCCCGCCCGCCGATCTGGCTGCTCGGCTCCAGCACCTTCAGCGCCCGGCTGGCCGCCGTGCTGGGACTACCTTTCGCCTTCGCACACCACTTCTCCGCGGCCAACACCGAACCCGCACTGGAGATGTACCGCAGGAACTTCCGCCCCTCGCAGGTGCTCGCCGAGCCCTACGCCCTGATCGGCGTCTCGGCGCTGGCCGCGGAGGACGAGAAGGACGCCTACCTGCAGGTGCTCGGCGGCGCCCTGGGCATGCTGCGCCTGCGGATGGGACGCCCGGGCCTGCTGCCCTCCCCCGAGGAGGCGGCGGCCTACGAGTTCGGCCCGGCCGAACGGGACTTCGTCGACGCCTGGCTCGGCAATGTGGTGTACGGCACGCCGGACGCGGTACGGGACGGCCTGGACGCGCTGGTGCGCCGTACGGGCGCCGACGAGCTGATGATCACGGCCAACGCCCACACGCCTTCGACACGGCTGCGCTCCTACGAGCTCATCGCCGACGCGTACGGCCTGCCCGGCGCCTGACGACCCGGGACGCCTCCACCGCCTACGCCGTGTGCGGGCCTGGGCCCGCGCCCGGGCTTCCGCCTACTCGGTCGGCAGGCTCGCGCGCATGGCCTCGGCGGTGGCCGACGCGTCGTAGTTCTCGGGGACGCCTTCGACCAGGATGATGTCGCCCCTGATGTGCCGTGAGCGCAGTGGGGCGATCTCCTGGTACGCGGGCGAGTCCCACCAGGCCCTCGCCTCGGCGATCCCGGGGAAGCCGATCACCACGACGTGCCCGGGCCAACTGCCCTCTTTCACCTCGTGCTGGGCGGCGTGCACGAGGAAGCGGCCGCCATGCGGCTCGAAGGTGGCGGTGACGCGCTCGATGTACTCGAGGACCTCGCGGTGCGGGGCGGCCTCCTGCAAGTGCGCTATGGCGTACGCGGGCATGGTGTCCTCCGGTCGGTCGGGCTCCTGTCCCGCCGATCATGGCACACGGATCAGGGGTGACGGCCCGTCGGCAAGGGCCTGCACGGCGACCTCGTCGCCGGGAAACTCCCCGTTGCTTCCCGCCCGTTCGCCGGCAGAGCGCGGAGACCGGCCGGGGGCACGGGCCGTCGAGGACCCGTGCGGCCCCGGATCAGACGTCGACCGCCACATACCTGGTCTCCAGGTACTCGTCGATCCCCACGGCCCCGCCCTCGCGACCGATCCCGGACTGCTTGACTCCACCGAAGGGCGCCGCCGGCGTGGAGACGACGCCCTTGTTGAGTCCGAGCATGCCCGTCTCCAGCTCCTCGGCATACCGGATCCCGCGCCGCAGGCTCTCGGTGAAGACGTAGCCGACGAGGCCGAACTCGGTGTCGTTGGCCATTCGGATCGCCTCGTCGTCGTCCTCGAAGGTGACGACCGGCGCGACCGGGCCGAAGATCTCCTCCCGGAGCATCGCCGCGTCCGGCGGCACGTCGGCCAGCACGGTCGGCGGGTAGAAGTACCCGGGGCGGTCCGAGAGCGGGGCGCCGCCGGTGACGGCGCGGGCGCCGGCCGAGACGGCGTCGCGCACCAGGCGGTCCACCTTGTCCAGGCCCGCCCCGTCGATGAGCGGGCCGACCTGGGTGCCCGGCTCGCTGCCGCGGCCGACGACCATGGAGCCCAGCTTCTGCGCGAGGCGCCCGGTGAAGGCCTCGGCCAGCTCGCGGTGGACGTAGATCCGGTTGGCGGCCGTACAGGCCTCGCCGATGTTGCGCATCTTGGCGATGGCGGCGCCCTCGACGGCCTTCTCCAGATCGGCGTCACGGCAGACGACCAGGGGGGCGTTGCCGCCCAGCTCCATGGAGGTGCGCAGCACCTGCCGCGCGCTGAGCTCGATGAGCTTGCGTCCGACCTCCGTGGAGCCGGTGAAGGAGAGCTTGCGCAGGCGTGGGTCCTCCGTCAGGGGGCCGCTGATCTGCGCGGGCCGTGAACTGGTGAGGACGTTGAGCACCCCGTCCGGCAGCCCGGCCTGGCCGAGGATCTCGGCGAGGGCGAGCATGGACAGCGGCGTCTGGTGGGCCGGCTTGACGATCATGGTGCAGCCGGCCGCGACAGCGGGACCGATCTTGCGGGTGCCCATCGCCATGGGGAAGTTCCACGGAGTGATCAGCAGCGCCGGTCCCACCGGCCGGCGCATCACCCAGATGCGGCCGTTGCCGTCGGGCGCGGTGCGCCAGCCGCCCTCGATCCGCACCGCCTCCTCGGAGAACCAGCGGAAGAACTCGGCGGCGTAGAGGACCTCGCCGCGCGACTCGGCGACCGGCTTCCCCATCTCCAGGGTCATCAGCAGGGCGAGGTCGTCCTGCCGCTCCACGATGAGTTCGAAGGCCCGGCGCAGGATCTCGCCGCGCTCACGCGGGGCCGTGGCCGCCCATCCCTCCTGCGCGGCGGCCGCGGCGTCCATGGCCGCTTCGGCGTCCTCGGCGCCGGCGTCCGGAACGGCGCACAGCGGCCGCGCGGTGGACGGATCCTCCACCTCGTACTCGCGACCGTCGCTCGCCGGCCGCCAGCGGCCGCCGACGAGCAGGGCCTTGGGCACCCGCTCGACGACCATCTGCTCGCGCTTGCCGTTCCCTTCGGTGCTCTCGCTCATGGCAGCTCCCTGCCTCCCGCGTCACGAGGACGTTCCGCACATCGGGTACCCCACCAGATTCGCATGGATGCCCCCGGCACGCCGGGGTCGGCGCGGCGCTCGCGCGCGGCGTGCGGCCCGTCCCTCGCGCGGCGGGGCGCGAGGGGGCGCGCAGAGGCGTGGCGGGGCGCACTGGGGCAGGCGCGAGGCGCTCCCGCCGGAGCACGGTCGCGGCTCCGCGAAGCCGAGCGGAACGGACGCGCTGCCCCGGCACGGCGGCCCTTCCGAAGATTGGGCGATGCCTCAGGCATATGCCAGAGTGGCGCGTTCCTGCATATACGTGTGCGGCGCCCTCCATAAAGCACCAACAACGCCTACTGCAAAGGACATTGAGGCTATCGTGGAATCCGACCCGACTGCCGGGCCGGCTGACCTGACCAGCAGCCGCGACCGGCAGCCGCAGCAAGCACGCAGACGGTCACACCTGTAGGGGGACACCGTGGCGCTTGAGTACCGACAGGTCGCGCCGGTCCACGCCGTCCAGCACGCCCTGCGCGTGCTGGAGACCGTGGACAAACACAGGCACGGCGTCACCGCCGAGCAACTCGCTCGCGAGATCGGGGTGCCCATCGGCTATCTCGGCCGACTCCTCGCGATGCTCAATCGCGAGCGCTATCTCAACGCCCTGCCCGGCGGTGGGTACGCGGTCGGCGAGTCGCTCGTCCTGCTCGGCAGCGCCAGCCGCGACCTGGCGCTCGGCGAGAAGATCAAGAGAATCCTCATGGCCCTGCGCGACGAGGTCGGCGCCGCCGTCTACTTCAGCCGCTACGACGACGGCGAGGTCAAGATCGTCGACTTCGCGGACGGCCCGGAGGCGCCCAAGGTCAACGAGTGGGTGGACTTCCGCTTCGCCGCCCATGCCAGCGCGGTCGGCAAGTGCCTGCTCACCCAGCTCGACCACAACGGACGCCGGGACCACCTGTCCCGGCACAAGACGGTACGGCTCACATCCCGGACCACGATCAACGAGAAGGTGCTGCTGACCAAGCTGGACAGCCAGCCCGCCAGCGCGCCCACCCTGGACCTGCAGGAGTACGCGATCGGCACCGTCTGCGCCGCGATCCCGATCACCGTCGGGGCCTCGGTCGGCTGCCTCGCCCTCTCGCTACCCGTCACCCAGGCCCACCGCCTCAAGGGCGCGGCCGACACGCTCAACGAGCGCGCGGCGCCGGTGCTGCTCTCGCTGGCCCTCTGAGGCCTGCGGCGCAACCGCGTCCACCGGGACACGCACGAGGGCGCCTCTCCCGAAGGAGGGGCGCCCTCTCGCTGTGCGCCGCCAGGGACTCGAACCCCGAACCCGCTGATTAAGAGTCAGCTGCTCTGCCAGTTGAGCTAGCGGCGCGTGCAGAACAATCATACGGGGTCCGAGGGGGTGCTCATGACCACGCACCCGGGCCGGGAGGCCCCGGCCCGGATCCGGCCCGGAACCGGCCCCCGCACCGTCGCGCGTCCCGAGCGGCGACGCTCCGCACGCGGGCATGCTGATGGGCCCGGCAAGAGGGGGGAGGTATGCCGGGCCCATCAGCGTGGGGGGAGGGGGTGTGGCTATGGGGGTGATGTTGTCTTTGGGGGCCTGCCCACCGGGTTCACCAGGTAAGGTCGCTGGCAACCGCCCAGGTGAGGTCACCCGGCATGGGCTGAGCGGACGCTGTGGCCGCTCCGATCAGCCCCAATGAAATGGTGGCTACGACACCCACCACGGCACGAATGACGTTGCGGCGAATCGATGACATGGCAGACCTGTCCAGTAGGTTGAGCTGGGGTTTTACGGGACCGAGGGAGCTACTCCGATCTGGAGGAACCGTACGGCTGACTGAATTCTGTCGGATCACGAGCCGCTGGTCTGTAGTTTTCCCGTTCCGGATTCGGACATGGCCCTATGCGGACACATGGGACCGGATGACCCCCGAAGGGTCCATACGGCAGCCCTGCACCGTAACCTGATCGATGCCCGGGGGTGACGTGAAGCATTGGGGGTGCCTACAGTGACCGACGACGACCTCCTGCGCGCCAGAGCGCAGGAACTGTACGCCCTAGCTCTGGCGGACGCCGACTGGACGCCCGAGAGCGTCTGTTCACTCACCGGCTGGTCACGCGCCGAACTCGACGACGCCCTCCGCACCCTCGCGGCCCTCGGCCTCACCACCGCGTTCCCCTCCTCCCGTAGCGGCTGGTCGGTGCACTCCCCCGCGACGGCGATGGCCCAGCTCATCGAGGGCAGCCGGCGGCGCACCGAGGAACTGGTCAGGACGATCACGGACGCCCACGCGGCGCTCAGCCAGGTGGCCGGCGAATTTCAACCAGTGCACATGAGGCACTTGGCGGAGGCTCGGATCGAGGTCGCCGCCCAGCCCGCGCAGATCGCGGCGATCCTCGACGAGGGGGCCAGTACCGCCACGACCGAGATCCTCTCGATGCACCCCACTGTGCCGGGGGAGATCCCCCTGTTCAAGGCCGACGACCGCAACCGCGAACTCTTCAACCGCGGAGTCCGGCAACGTTCGATCTACCTCGCCACGGCAGCAGCCGTGCCGAATGTCCGGGCACACCTGAGGACTTACGCCAACGACGGCGGCGAGGTCCGGACGGCCGCGACGCTGCCCATGAAACTGATCATCGTCGACCACACGCTCGCCGTCGTGCCGGCCCTGGGCCTCGACGAGCGGGCCGGCGACGGGGCCGAGGGCTCCGCCATGGTCCTGCGGAGCCCCGCCATGGTGGCCGTGCTGCGGCAGATGTTCGAGCACTGCTGGGCGGCCGCCTCGGACCTGTTCACCGACGACGTCGGCGCCGCGCCCGTCGCGCGGCACCGGGAGGTCGTACGGCTGCTCGCCTCGGGCCTGACGGACGAGGCCATCGGCCGGAAGCTGGGCCTGTCCGACCGCACGGTGCGGCGGATAGTGGCCGAGCTGATGCAGCAGATAGGGGCCGACAGCCGGTTCCAGGCCGGAGTCAAGATGGTCCGCCTCGGCTGGCTGGACGATGATCCCGCGCTCCTCGAGGACGCGGTCCAGAGCACCTCCGCCGGTCAGGTAGGATCCTCTCTGTCGATGAGCGCCGCTAGCTCAACTGGCAGAGCAGCTGACTCTTAATCAGCGGGTTCGGGGTTCGAGTCCCTGGCGGCGCACAGCGAAAGGGCGTCCCTCCTCCAGGAGGGGCGCCCTCGTTCGTGTGTGCGGCAAGGGCGGCGTCCCGGTCGAGTCGGTGCGAAGATGGCCCGTAACGATGGTTGTGGGAGCTCTACGCGGGGCTCACGAGGAGGCCATGCGCGCGCACGATCCGCCGCCCGGCACGGGCAGGCGGGCCCGGCCGAGTCCGGGGGCAGGTCGATGAAGCGCACCGGCACCGCGCGACCGGCGCCGAGCAGGGGCCGGCCGGCTCGCGCCACCCCGGCTCGGGTGCAGGGCTCAGCGCGTCATGCCGTCGGCGTGAGCCGTACGGTCCGCCCCTCGCGGGCCGATGCGGCGGCGGCCTCGATGACGGTGAGCGCGGCGGCGGCCTCGCGGGCCGTGACCGGCGGGGCGGTGCCGTCGCGCAGGGCGGCGGCGACGGCGGCGTAGTACGCGGGGTAGTCGCCCGGCAGGGTCGGTACGGAGCGCAGGTCGCCGCCCGCCCCCAGCACGCCCCACTCGGCCTCCGGTTCCGCGCCCCACGCCTCGCCGGGCGCCGGGCGGGCGCCGTCGCGCAGGTCGGCCTCCTGCGGGTCCAGGCCGTGCTTGACGTATCCGGCGGCGCTGCCGAGCACCCGGAAGCGGGGGCCGAGCTGCGCGGTGGTGGCGCTCATCCACAGGTGCGAGCGGACGCCCCCGGCGTGGGTGATCGCCACAAAGGCGTCGTCGTCCACCTGCGCTCCCGGCCGGCGCGCGTCCAGCTCTCCGTACACCGAGACGGCCGGCCCGAAGAGGGTGAGCGCCTGGTCGACGAGGTGGCTGCCGAGGTCGTAGAGCAGACCGCCGACCTCGGCCGGGTCGCCGGACTCGCGCCAGCCGCCCTTGAGGCTGGGCCGCCACCGCTCGAAACGGGACTCGAAGCGCCACACCTCGCCCAGTTCACCGCGCTCCAGCAGGCCGCGCAGGGTGAGGAAGTCGTTGTCCCAGCGGCGGTTCTGGAAGACCGAGAGCAGCAGACCGCGCTCGTCGGCGAGGTCGGCGAGGGCGAGCGCCTCGGCCGCGGTGCCGGCGACCGGCTTGTCGACGACGACCGCGAGCCCGGCCTCCAGGGCGGCGGTCGCCAGCGGGACGTGGGTCCTGTTCGGCGAGGCCACGACGACCAGGTCCAGCTCGCCGGCGCGCTTCCACAGCTCGTCCGGCCGGTCGGCCAGGCGGACGTCCGGGTACTCGGCGCGGGCCTGCGCCTGGCGCTCCGGGTTGCCGGTGACGACGGTGTCCAGGACGAGGCCGTCGGTGGTGGCGATCAGCGGGGCGTGGAAGACCGAGCCGGCCAGACCGTAGCCGACCAGAGCGACGCGAAGAGGTGCGGAAGACATGCGCCCACTTAAGCAACGCTGTTGCCAAAGCGCAAGGGAGTCCGACAATGGAGAGGTGAACAGGGGAAACTCCGGGGCCAACCTGCCCGCGCTGCGCAGCCACAACACCGCCCTCGTGCTGGGCCTGCTGCGGACGGCGACGGCCGGTGGCGGAAGGGGCATCAGCCGTCTGGAGCTGGCCGAGCGCACCGGGCTCACCCCCCAGGCCGTCAGCAAGATCACCGCGCGGCTGCGTGCCGACGGGCTGGTCGACGAGGCCGGACGGGGCGCCCCCACCGGAGGCAAGCCGCGCACCCTGCTGCGGCTGGCGCGCCGCGCCCGGTTCGCCGCCGGAGTGCACCTGGACCGTGACGAACTGACCGTCGTGCTCACCGATTTGGCGGGCGGCGTGGTGGACGCCAGGACCGTCCCGCTGGATCTCGGCCGCCCGGCCGAGGAGGTACTGGAGGCGGTGGCCGGACTGGTCCGGACGGCTGTCGACGCGACGCCCGGCGCCAAGGGCGCTCTGCTGGGCGCCGGGCTCGCCTGCCCGGGCCCGCTCGACCACGCCGCGGGGGTGCTGCACCGCGTCACGGGCCTGCCGGGGTGGGACGGCTACCCGCTGCGCGACGCGCTGGCCGAACGCCTCGGGCTGCCGGTCGTGCTGGACAAGGACACCAACGCGGCGGCCCTCGCCGTGCTCCCGCCGGGCGCCGGAGGCGAAGCGACCGCGGGAGGCGCCGGCACGGGGGCGGTCCCGGGCGCCGGGGACTCCTTCGGCTACCTGCACCTGGGCACCGGCCTCGGCGCGGGCCTCGTCCTCGACGGCACCCTGCACCGCGGCGCCCGCACGGGCGCCGGGGAGTTCGGCCACCAGGCCGTCGCCCTGGACGGCCCGCCGTGCGCCTGCGGCAACCGGGGCTGCCTGGAGGCGCTGTGCCTGGCCGCCGTCGGCCGCGGAGAGACGGCGGAGGCCGCGCGGCTGCTCGGCGTGGGCGCGGCGAACCTGGTCTCCCTGCTGGACATCGACCGGGTGGTGCTCGGCGGCCGTACGGTGCTGGCCGACCCGGGGCTGTTCGTACGCGAGGTGGCCGCCGCCATGGACCCGCGCACGATGCGCGCGGCCGGCCGCACCGTACCGGTCACCGTCGCCCCGGCCGGGCGGCGCGCGGTGGCCGAGGGAGCGGCGCTGCTGGCGCTGGCCCCCCTCTTCGGCCAGACGGCGGTGCGTTGACCGCCCGTACGGGTGAGCGGCCGGCCGGCGCCGCGTCGCGCGGTGATATCAGCGGATGACCGTGAGAGCTTCGCTGTCCATGAGGTGGTGCAGCGCTCCGGCCGTCAGTCGTCTTGCCGTCACGGCGGCCGCGGCCCTGGCTGCGGTCCCCCCGGCCCCGGCAGCCGCGGAGCCCTTCCCGGTCACCGCCCGGCTGCTGGGCGGCCCCCCCGCCTACACGGCGGGAGCCGCGCCCCGGGAGTTGCGGGTGGAGCTGGAGAACACCTCGCACGATCCGCTGCGGGACGTCCACCCGGTCCTCGTCTTCGTCGACCGCGGGCGCGCGCTGGCGGCCGAGCAGATCCGGCTGGAGTACCGTGCGCCGGCACCCGTCGCCGGCGCCGGGAGCACACCGGACCGCGTATGGCGGCCGGTGGCCGTCGAGCACACGGACAACGACGAGAACATCGCCGTGGTGGGCGGCGAGGACGGGCCCGGCACCACGCTGCCTCCGGGGCGCAAGGTGGCGATCGCCCTGCGGCTGCGCTTCACGGCGGCCGCCTCCGCCGGACCGGTCACGGCGTCGGCCACGGTCATGGAGCGCCGCGGCCGGGACGGCGACTGGGTCGGGGAGTCCGCCGGCTACGACTTCGACGTCCTGCCGTCACCGGACGCCGCGGCCGGGCCCCGGCCTCCGGACCCGGGCCGCACCGGCGAGGAGCGACGGCCCGACGACGGAGACGGGGCCGGGGACGGGAATGACGGGGGCACGGGCACCGGCCCCGGCGAGAACCCGGGCACGGCCCCGGCACCGCGCCCCTCCGCAGGCACCGGGGCCGGCGCGAGGCCCGGACCCGGCGCCGGAGCGGGGCCGGAAGCGGGGCCGGAAGCGGGCCGGGGCGGCTCCCGTCCCGGAACGGGAGCCGCCCCGGGCGAGCGGGGCAAGGACGACGGGACCGGCCCCGGCACCCTCCCGGGCCTCGCCGCCACGGGCGACCAGCACCGGGCGCCCGCGCTGGTGCTCACGGGCGCCGGGGTGCTCATGGTGATGGGCGGGGCGGCCCTGAGGTTCAGCCGCCGGGGGTGAGGCGGGCACAACGGGGGCGGCCCCGTCTCGAGGCCGCCGCGCTCCCGTGCTCGACGTCCCGCAGACCCGCCTCCGGGAACACGAGCCGCCGAGCCGCGCCGGACCCCGGACCTCCCACGTGCCCCGTTCAGCGCCGTCTCCCCGGGCTCCCGCTCTTGGACGGGGCTCCCGCGGCGGTCGAGCCCGTCGGCACGGACGGCATGGAAGCCGTCGAAAGCGAAGGCGTCGAAGGTGTCGCGCCGGCGGTCGAGAGCGCCAGCCCGTCCGTCAGCCACTGGTGAGCCACCGTCATGTTCAGCACACGCCCGCCGGTGACCGTGCCGACCAGCGCCCAATAACGTTCCAGACGCGGGTCGAAGCCGGACGACCTCGACACCAGCTCATGCAGGTGCGCACGGAATGCGGGGGTGTCCGCCTCCCGGCGGGCCCTCGCGTGGGCGGACACGAAGGCGTCCACCGCATCCCCCGGGCCGGGTGGCAGACCCAGGGCCACAGCGGTGGCCGTCAGCGCGGCGGCCTCGTCGACCTCCTGGTAGAAGGCCGGGGCGTCCCTCATCTCCTCGGCGTGGTCCTGGGTCCAGCGGGTGAAACCCGGCGTGGAGATGAGCAGATGGAGCTCGGCATAGGCCAGGACCGTGGTCGCGTCGGGGTCCTGCGGCGGCTCGGGCGACAGCATCGCGACCATGATGTCGAGTCGGCGCCTGGGCATGGCCGCGGGCAGCTCGCGGTACCAGTGGTCGGTGAGGGTGCGCCGCGCCTGCGGAAGCCGCGGCACGCGGGAGAGGACCTCCAGGCGCCGCAGGCGTTCCTCGCCCGGGCAGTCGTCCAGGGACTCGAGGGTGGCCTGGCGCCAGCGCAGTTCGGTCAGCCGATCCTGCACCGTTTCCAGCTCGGCCGTCACGAACTCGCCCAGGGTGCGCTCGCCGGTGACCACCTGGGTGATGGCGGCGATCGGGGTGCCCAGCGCCCGTAAGCGCCGGATGAGATGGATCCGCTCCCACGCCTCGGGACCGTAGCGCCGATGACCACCCGCGCTGCGGCCGGCCACGGGCAGCAGACCGCTGTCGGAGTAGTAGCGGAGGGTCTTCACCGAGACCCCCGTGCCGGCCGCGAGCTCGCCGATGCTCCATGTGTCGTGCGTCACGGTCTCTTGAACCTCCAGCGCGCGGGAGCTCCTAGCGTAGTGAGCACTGACCGGGTCGGCCCGCACCGCTCCCCGACCAACTCGCGCCCCGTCACGGCCGAACCGGCCTCGTGCGGGCCCCACCGGTCCGTGCCGCTCGTGCGGCCCCGTCCGATCCCCTCCGACGAAGAACGGTGGGTACCTCCATGTCCTCGACCATGTCCCCAACGGCCCCGGCCACGTCCCCGACCACGTCTCCGGCCGCGCCGGCACCGCGGTCGAGCCCGGGAGCACTGCTCCGCGTGCTGTTCCTCCCCCTGCTCTGCGCGGCGGCGCTGATCGCGGCCACCGCCGTACCGGCGAACGGCGCACCATCCCGTTCCCCGGTCTCCGCGCGGCAGAGCGGTCCCGTCGTACGGACCGACCACGGCCTGGTCCGCGGAGTGTCGCACGGCTCGTACGCCACCTTCGACGGCGTTCCCTACGCCGCGCCGCCGACCGGACCGCTGCGCTGGCGTCCCCCGGCGCCCGTCGCCGCGTGGCACGGCGTCAGGGACGCGACGACGGCGGCTCAGCGCTGCGTGCAGATGCCGGAACCGGGTGCGGGCGCGGTTCTCGGGTCGGAGGACTGCCTGTATCTCAACGTCACGGCGCCCACGCGCAAGCCGGCGGGGCAGAAGCGCCCCGTGCTGGTGTGGCTGCACGGGGGCGCTTTCCTGGGCGGTTCCGGCGGTGACTACAGCGCCGCGGACCTCGCTGTCCGGGGTGACACGGTCGTCGTCACGGTCAACTACCGGCTGGGGATCTTCGGTTACTTCGGCCACCCCGGCCTGGGCGCCGCCCCTCCGTTCGGCCTGGCGGACCAGCAGGCCGCCCTGCGCTGGGTACGGGCGAACGCGGAGCACTTCGGCGGCGATCCGGGCAGGGTCACGCTGTTCGGTGAGTCCGCGGGCGCCCTCGGCATCTGCGCGCACCTCACCTCGCCGTCCGCTGCCGGGCTCTTCCAGCGGGCCGTGCTCCAGAGCGGTTCCTGCCTCATGTCCTTCCCCCGCGGCGCCCTCGGACCCGGAACGCCTGCGTACGAGCCGTTCGCCGCAGAGCGCGACGTCCAGGCGGCCGGCGCGGAAGCCGGCCGGCAACTGGGCTGCGCGATGGGCGGCGAGAAGGAGGAGCTGGCCTGCCTGCGCGGGCAGAGCACGGACCGTCTCGCCACCGCGCAGCTGATGCAGTCCTTCAACCGGCCCGCCTACGGCAACACGCTGCTGCCCGAGGCGCCGGAACAGGCGCTGGCGTCGGGACGCTTCCACCGCGTACCGGTCCTCCAGGGCACCAACCACGACGAGATGCGGATGTTCGTCGGCCTGTCGCTCGCCGCGTTCCCGATCCGGACCGAGAGCGACTACCGGGCCCGTCTGGTGGACGCCTTCGGGTCCGCGGCCCCGGCCGTCGAGGCGGCGTACCCGGCGGCGGACCACCCCACGCCCGCACTCGCCTGGGCCGCGGTGCTCACCGACCGGTCCCTGACCTGCACCACCCTGGCAGCCGGCCGGGCCATCGCCGCCCACGCCCCCCGCCTCCCCCTGTACGGCTACGAGTTCGACGACCCGAACGCCCCCGTCCTCTCCGGGCTGCCGGCGAACCCGGACTTCCCCTACGGTGCGGCGCACGGGTTCGAGATGCCGTTCCTGTTCTCCGCCTTCCCCACCGAGCGGCCGCTGACCGACACCCAGCGCGCCCTGGCGGACCGGATGGTCGGCTACTGGACCAGCTTCGCGCACACCGGCGACCCGAACACCCCCGGCGCCCCGCTTTGGCCGCTGCTCCGCGCTTCGTCACCTCACGCGCGGTCGGTGCAGTCGCTGGCTCCGGGGCCAGGGGGGATCCGGCCCGTCGACGCGTACACCGCGCACCACTGCTCGTTCTGGGACCGCCTGCCTCGGTGAGCCCCGCCAGATCCGTCGAAGCGGCGGGCCAACGGCACACCGACCCGCGGACGCGCGCACGTCCCCCGGCCCCCCCATCCGTCGGGGCCGGGGGCGGACCTCGTCAGACGAGGTCGACGAGGTCAGCGATGGAGTTCACGACGGTGGTCGGCCGGTAGGGGAAGCGGTCGACGTCGCCCGCCTCGGTCAGGCCGGTCAGCACCAGGAAGGTCTGCATCCCCGCCTCCAGGCCCGCCAGCACGTCGGTGTCCATGCGGTCGCCGATCATGGCGGAGGTCTCGGAGTGCGCGCCGATGGTGTTGAGGCCGGTGCGCATCATCAGCGGGTTCGGCTTCCCGACGAAGTAGGGGTCCTTCCCGGTCGCCTTCGTGATCAGAGCGGCCACCGAGCCGGTGGCCGGCAGCGCCCCCTCGGGCGAGGGCCCGGTGTTGTCGGGGTTCGTGGCGATGAACCGGGAGCCGGCGTTGATCAGGCGGATCGCCTTGGTCAGGGCCTCGAAGGAGTAGGTCCGGGTCTCGCCGAGGATCACGAAGTCCGGCTCGTGGTCGGTCAGCACATAGCCCGCGTCGTGCAGGGCGGTGGTGAGCCCCGCCTCGCCGATGGCGTACGCCGTCCCGCCGGGATGCTGGTCGTCCAGGAAGCGGGCGGTGGCCAGCGCCGAGGTCCAGATGTTCTCGGGCGGCACGTCCAGGCCGATGCGGCTGAGCCGGGCCGCCAGGTCGCGAGGGGTGTAGATCGAGTTGTTCGTCAGGACGAGGAACGGACGGCCCGAGTCACGCAGCCGCTTGATGAAGGCGTCGGCGCCGGGCACCGGGACGCCCTCGTGCATGAGGACGCCGTCCATGTCGGTGAGCCAGGATTCGATGGGCTTGCGTGCTGTCATGGCTGCGGACTCTAGTCCGGCCGGGTGACCTGTGCACAGGAGCGCCTTGTCCGCCCTGTTCCCCGAACCGGGCGATCTCCCGACCCGTCCGGAGCACCACCGCATGCGAGGGCCCGCGCGGGAAGGGACCTTCGGAGGACCGGGGCGACCGATCCGACGGCATGAGCCCGGGTGAGTGGAGGTAGTGATCATGGGCTCAGTCATGGGGGCCGCCCGCGTTCCCTTGTGCGCCGCCGCCGCGGCGACGTTGATCGCTCTCTGCGGCCCCGCCGCGCTGGCTGACGACGGCCGGGACGACTCCGGCGGCCCCACGCTCCGGTTCGGCGGCGGAGGCGGGGGCGACGAGGACGAGGACGGCGGCTCCCTCCTGCAGTTCGGCAGGAACAACAACGACGACGACAACGACGGCAACGATGACGATGACGAGCGAGAGGGGCGCGGTGACAGCGGCCGCGACGCCCCCGTACGGGACGACGACGATGACGACGGCCCGGACGGCGTGGGCGGAGTCGGAGGAGTCGGAGGAGTCGGCGGTGTTGGCGGCGTGGGCGGTGTTGGCGGCGTGGGCGGTGTTGGCGGCGTGGGCGGTGTTGGCGGCGTGGGCGGCACCGGCGGCGTGGGCGGCACCGGCGGTGTTGGCGGTGTGGGCGATGCCGGAGGGGTCGCAGGAGTCGGCGGCGTCGGCAGCGGCCCGGTGAGGATCACCCCCGGCACGGCCGGCCCCGGCGGCGACGTCGATGTCCGCACGGACCAGTGCGACCGGGCCAAGACCGGCACCGTCAGCTCCTCCGCGTTCGTCACCCCGGTCACGCTCGCCCCGGCGAGCGACGGCGGGATGTACGCCTCCGCGGTCGTCCGCTCCGGGCTGACCCCGGGCTCCTACCGGGTCTCCATCACCTGCGACGGAAAGTCCCACGAGGGCACGTTGGAGGTCACCGAGGCCGCCTCCGGCTTCCCCTCCGCGCCCGTCCCCGCGGGCGGCGGCGCCATGGCGGACCACCAGGCCGCCGCGGAGCAGCAGCCGGCGGGCGTGCCCGGCGTCGTGGCGGCCGGGGTGCTGGCCGTGGCGGGGGCAGCGGGACTGGTGACGCACCGACGCCGCACCCGGGACTGACCCGTGCAGGGACGTACCGTCGCGGCCCTCGCGGCCGCCGTGGTGCTCTGCGCGGCGTGGCTGAAGGGCTACGTCGACCCGGTCCTGCCGGGCTCCGAAGGGGGCCCCGCGCCCGCGGCGACCACGCAGGCCGGGTCCGTGGGGCGGCCCGCGCAGCTCTACGCCGCACACACGCCGCTCCCCCCGGCGCGGCCGCTGCGGATCGACATCCCCTCGGCCGGCATCCACGCCGACCTGGTGGAGCGCGGGCTCACCGCCGACGGCGCGGTGGACCCGCCGCCGTACAGCACGCCGGACGTGGCGGGCTGGTACGGGCGCGGTCCGGCTCCCGGCGACGCCGGGGCGGCACTGATCGTCGGTCATGTCGACACCCGCACCAAGGCGGCGGTCTTCTACGCCCTGAGCACGGTCACGCAGGGCGACCTGGTGGAGATCACCCGCTCGGACGGCTCCGTCGCCGAGTTCGCCGTCGAGGGAGTGGAGATCGTCGACAAGAAGGGCTTCCGGCCCGACCGGGTGTACGGCTCGGGGGTCCGCCCCGAGCTGCGGCTGATCACCTGCGGCGGCACCTTCGACGCCGCCACCCAGTCCTACTCGGCGAACGTCGTGGTGTACGCGGCGCTGACCGGCTCGCACACCCGGGCGTGACGACCCGGGCAGCGGGGCGGCGGAGGTCAGACCCCCAGATCGCGCAGGAGCTTGGCGACGTGTCCGGTGGCCTTGACGTTGTACCAGGCGTGCTCGACCTCGCCCTGCTCGTCGACGACGACGGTGGAACGGATCACGCCGGTCACCACCTTGCCGTACAGCTTCTTCTCGCCGAAGGCGCCGTACGCGGTCAGCACCGACTTGTCGGGGTCGGCGAGCAGGGTGACCTTCAGGGACTCCTTCTCGCGGAACCTGGCGAGCTTCTCCGGCTTGTCGGGCGAGATCCCGATGACGTCGTAACCGGCGTCGGCGAGGACGTCGAGGTTGTCGGTGAAGTCACAGGCCTGCTTGGTGCAGCCGGGCGTGAGGGCGGCCGGGTAGAAGTACACGATGACCTTGCGGCCGGCGCGTCCGGCGAGGGAGACCTCGTTGCCGTCGGCGTCGGGAAGGGTGAAGGCGGGGGCGGTGTCGCCGGGCTGGAGGCGCTCACTCATGGTGCAGTTCTCCGGTTCGGGGTGCCGACGGGCGTCGGCACGGACGGGCTGACAGACTGTCTGCACGGTACCGGTCGACAAGGACGAGGGAGGCGGAGCAGTGTCGGATGGCAGGAGCCCTGCACAGATCGAGGCGGACATCGCTCTCAGGCGGCAGGCGCTGGCCGCGACGCTGGACGAGATCGCGGTGCGGATGCACCCGAGCACGATCGCGGCGGACGCCAAGGCGAAGGTCGCCTCCGTGGTGGACCGCACCGCGGGCCGCGCGTATGTGGCGGTGAACCGCGGCGTGACCGAACTGCGGGGCCACTTCGTTTCACAGGACGGCGCGCCCCGCGTGGAGCGCATCGTGCCGGTCGGGGTGGCGGCGGTGGCGCTGGTCGCCGTGGTGGCCGGGCTCTCGCTGCGTCGGCGTCGCCGGTAACGTCATACCTGTGAGTTCGAATACGCATGACAAGCTTCCCATCCGCATGCTGCACGACCGCGTGCTGGTGCGCTCCGACGTCCCCGAGGGCGAACGGCGCTCCGGCGGCGGCATCCTGATCCCCGCCACGGCGGCCGTCGGCAAACGGCTCGCCTGGGCCGAGGTGGTGGCGGTGGGACAGAACGTACGGACCGTGGAGGTCGGCGACCGGGTGCTCTTCGACCCGGAGGACCGCGCCGAGGTCGAGGTGCGGGGCACCGCCTATGTGCTGATGCGGGAACGCGACCTGCACGCGGTGGCGGCGGAGCGGCTGCAGGGCTCGGAGGACTCCACCGGCCTGTACCTCTGATTTGCTATCGTCGGGCCCCACCCTGACGAGACGCGCCGTACCAGGGCCCATGCAAAGACGACGCACCCCCTGTCCCCCCAAGGATCTCGGAGGTGCCCGCCATGGCATGGGTCCTGTTGTGTGTCGCCGGCCTGCTCGAGGTCGCCTGGTCGATCGGCCTGAAGTACACCGACGGCTTCACCAGGCTGTGGCCCAGCGTCGGCACGGGACTGGCGATCGTGGCGAGCATGCTGCTGCTGTCGTACGCGGCCCGGACGCTGCCGATCGGCACCGCCTACGGAGTGTGGGTGGGGATCGGCGCGGCCGGTGCGGCCGTCCTCGGCATTCTGGTGCTGGACGAGCCCGCGACCGCCGCCCGGATCTTCTTCATCTGCCTGCTGCTGGTGTCCGTGGTCGGCCTGAAGGCCACCTCGGGGCCCTGAGGGGCGCGCCAGCGCCTGGCTCACCCCCCTCTGCCCTGGCCTGACGGCCTGGCCCGCCCGGACAGGAGCCGTACCGGGCGCCGCCGGGGACCTTCCCGGCGACGCCCGCCCCTGCTAGGGGAAGTCGTCCCCGCCGCCCGGACCGCCGTCCAGGCCGCCGATGGGCAGTCCGCCGCCGCCGTCGGTGCCGCCGTCGACACCACCGTCGGCACCGCCGTCGTCACCCGGACTGGCCGGGCCCTCGGGCTCGGTCGGCTCATGGCTGGTGGGCGGCTGCGGCGTACCGGGCGGCTCGGGGGACTCCGGCGGGGCCGTCGTGGTCGGCGGTGCCGTGGGCGTCTTGGACGGTGTGGCGGGCGCCTTCGGCGTGTTCGTGACCGGCGGGGCCTCCGCCCCGGGCTGCAGCCGCAGGGTGAAGTTCTTCGCGGGCTTCCCCTTCAGCGCGTCGGCCGTGTACTGGGCCCAGATCTGCGTGGGGTAGCCGCCGCCGTTGACGCGGGCCAGGCCCGTGGTGCCGTACAGCTTCTTCTGGGCGCCGGTCTGGGAGTCCTGGCCCATGACGGCGACGACGGTCGCCAGGTCCGGGGTGTAGCCGGCGAACCAGGCTGCCTTGTCCTCCTCCATGGTGCCGGTCTTGCCCGCCGCGGGCCGGCCCGCGGCCTGCGCCGCGGTGGCCGTGCCGCCCCGGACCACCGAGCGCAGGATGGAGGTCGTGGTGTCGGCGGCCTGGCGGTGGACGGCCTGCCTGGGCCTGCGCGTGGGCAGCGCCACCTCCTGGCCGTTCTTGGTGATCTTCACGACCATGGTGTACGGGACGTACCGGCCGTGGTTGGCGAGCGTCGCGTAGGCCTGCGCCATGTCCAGCGGGCTCGCCGTCATCGTGCCGAGCGCCATCGCCGGCGTGGTCACCAGCTTCACCTTCTCCGGCACGCCCAGCGCCCGCACCGTGTCGTTGACCTTGCCCGGGCCGACGTCCTGCGCCATCTGGGCGTAGACCGAGTTCACGGACTTGTCCATGGCACTGCTGACCGTGACCGCGCCATAGGACACGTCGTCCTCGTTCGCCGGGGCGTAGCCGGTGGGACCGTCCGGCCCGATGACCTCGCGCTTGTTACGGCCGTCGTAGACGGTGTACGGGGTGATGCGCCGGTCGTTCTGCGTGGTGGAGTCGTTCTGCACGGCGGAGGCGAAGATGAACGGCTTGAAGGTCGAGCCCACCTGGTAGTCGGAGCGGGTCGCGTTGTTCACGAACTGCTTGGTGTAGTCGACGCCGCCGTACATCGCGACGACCTTGCCGGTGGCCGGGTCGATGGACGCCCCGCCGACCCGCACGAACTTGTCGACCGGGTGCGCCTTCGGGTCGAGCTTGTCCAGCAGCTGCTCCTCGGCCGCGTCGACGAAGGCCTTCTCCTTCTTGCGGTCGATGGTGGTGGTGATGCGGTAACCGCCGGAGCGCAGGGTCTTCTCGTCCAGGATCCCCGACTCGTTCAGGTAGTCCTTGACGGCCTCGACCAGATAGCCCCGCTGCCCCGACATCCCGGTGGCGGCCTTGGCCTTGTGCGGTTCAGGGAACTTCAGGGTGGCGCGCTCGCGCTCGGTCAGCCAGCCCTCCTTGACCATCCCGTCCAGCACGTAGTCCCAGCGCGCCACCGCCTTGGCCTTGTTCTGCGGGTGGGCCACGATGTCGTACTCGCTGGGCGCGTTGAGCAGGGTCGCCAGGTACGCGCCCTCGGCGGCGTCCAGCTCGTCGGCGTCCTTGCCGAAGTAGGCCTGGGCGGCGGCCTGGATGCCGTAGGCGTTGCGGCCGTAGTAGCTGGTGTTGAGGTAGCCCTCGAGGATCTCCTCCTTGGACTTCTCGCGGTCCAGCTTGATCGCGATGAAGAACTCCTTGGCCTTGCGGACCGCCGTCTGCTCCTGGTTGAGGTAGTAGTTCTTGACGTACTGCTGGGTGATCGTCGAACCGGACTGCTTGCCCTTGCCGGTGACCGTGTTCCACGCCGCACGCAGCATCGCCTTCGGGCTGACCGCGGACTCGTGGTAGAAGTTGCGGTCCTCGGCGGCGAGGGTGGCGTGCTGCACGACCTCGGACACCTGGTTCAGGCTCACGTTCTCGCGGTTGACGGTGCCGTCGCGGGCCAGCTGGGTGCCGTCGGAGTACAGGAAGACGTTGCTCTGCGCGACCGCCCCCGCGTTCGCCTTGGGGATGTCGACCAGCTGGTAGCCGGCGATGAACGCCCCCGCGCACGCCAGCACGACCAACAGGAACGCGCCGACCGCCGCGCGCCAGCCCGGGATCAGCCGACGGGCGCCGGTGCGCTTCGGCTTCGTGCCGGGCGGCTGGTTCTCCGAGCCGCCGGGGGAAGCGTTGCTGCTACTCATGTCTGTACTGACTCCTCCGCGGCCGCCGAGGGTTGTGCCGCGGCGGAACATCTTGGGTCAATCGTGCCGTACGGCCCGCCGGACACTCTCCCAACATCAGGACAAACCGGGTCATCGATGTGCATCCGTGACAAGGCCGTGACAGGCCGAAAGGATGACAGCCATCACCCCGCCGGGCGAACACAGTGTGGCATCAGGTTGTCACGCGAGGTAAGGTCACGCGCCATCGCGCGCCGGCTGGGAGGCCCTCCCCGCCCCCTCGGTCCGGATCCGCGGCTTCGCGCGGGGCGCGAGCGGCCCGCACGGGCGCGCGCCTGCGGCAGCGGCGACCACCGGGCCGGCACCGTCAGTCGCCGCCTCCGGGCTCTCGCCCGCATACACCCACAGCGCCCTCCGGCACGAACGGCGCCGCCTTGGGGAGCAGTGACCGGCGCGCGCGGTTGACGTACCGCCGGACACGGCCCGGCGCGGCGCGCGAACGCCGCCCTTCGCGAAACGGGCTCCACCGCACCGGCCGTGGTCGACGCATGCGCCGACAGGCGGACGGAATCCGCACGCACCGTCGGCGTCACCCCGTGCCCGTGGCCCGCTCGACACGGCGCTCGGCACAGTGGTTCAGGTACAGAAGGTGACGGCCGGCGTAGACCCGCTCCATGTTCGGCAACCGGCCCTTGCTCCGCAGCCCGGCCAGAAACGGGCGTGCCTCCGCATGCATCTCGTACGTGCACGCGTCAGCCACCGCCCACGGTTCATGAGGCAGCGAGGTATCCGGTGATCAGCGTGGTGAGGATGTCGGTGAGGCGGGGCTCGACGTCCACCAGGGCATGAGTGAGGTCGGGGTCGGACGCGTAGAGGTGCCGCAGGGCGGGAGCGTGAGGGGCGGCGATCTGGTGGAGTGCGCCGGCCATGGTTGTGGCGGCGGTGATGGTGTTGCGGGCCTGTGCTTCCTCCAGGCCGAGGCAGGTGGCGAGGGCCCGTGAGGCCGCTGCGGACTGGGCGAGCGCGCTGAGTTTGAAGGTGCGGACGGTCTCCAGGGAGACGTTGCGTTCGAGGTTGAGGGGGGCGTGGGCGAGGAGGTCGCAGAACAGAGGCCGACTGACGAGGGAGCGAGTCAGGGCCTGGGCTGCGGCGGGGACGCGTTCTCGAGGGGCGTCGGCCGTCCGCCGGCCGACATCGTCGAGCTGCGCCTGCAGGGCGGCGACCCACTCGGTCCAACCTCGTGCGGTGAGGCGGAGGTAGATCTCTTCACGGGTTTCGAAGTAGCGGAGCATCGCGGACTTGTGCATGCCGACGGCGTCGGCGATGTCCGTGAGGGTGACGTCGCGGACGCCGCGCTCTCCCGCGAGTTGCGTCGCGGCGTCGAGGATCGCCTCTTCCCGCTTGCGTTTGGCTTCGGGGCTGCGTGCTCGCTGGAACTGGCTGGTCACAGCCCAAGCCTAACGCACTCGCGTTGCGATATTAGCGCAACGGGGTTGCCTTAATAGCGCAACCGTGTTTCACTAAAGCCATGACAGTTCAGACATGGTTCATCACCGGTTCTTCGCGCGGTTTCGGCCGCGCCCTCACCATCGCGGCGCTCGAAGCAGGCGACCAGGTCGTCGCCACGGCCCGGAAGCCCGAGCAGCTCGACGACCTCGCCACCGCATACGGCGACCGGCTTCTTCCCGTGGCCCTCGACGTGACGGACGCCGCCGCCGCGTCCGCCGCCCTCGACGCCGGCCGCGAGCGCTTCGGACGTATCGACGTGGTCGTCAACAACGCCGGCTACGCCAACATCGCCCCGGTCGAGACCGCCCCGGAAGAGGACTTCCGGCGCCAGTTCGAGACGAACTTCTTCGGCGTGTACAACGTCTCCAAGGCGGCGCTGCCGCTCCTCCGGGCCCAAGGCGGCGGCATCGTCATCCAGTTCTCCTCGGTGGGCGGCCGAGTCGGCGGCACCCCGGGCCTGGGGTCCTACCAGGCCGCGAAGTTCGCCGTCGACGGCCTGACCCGCACGCTGGCCACGGAGAGCGCCCCCTTCAACATCCGGTACCTGGTGGTCGAGCCCGCGGGCTTCGCCACCGACTGGGCCGGCGCGTCAATGGACGTCCACTCCATCCCCGAGTACTACCGGGGCACCGTCGGCGCCTTCGCCGAGCGGCTCCGCGGCAACGACGCCCCGGGCGACCCGGAGAGGGCGGCCGCGATTCTGGTGCGCGTCGCCAAGCGCGAGCACCTGCCCAGCCACCTGGTCCTCGGCGCCATCGGCGCACGCATGGCACTGGACTACTCCCGCACGCAGATCGCGGAGGCCGACGCCTGGCAGGCCGTCTCCGCCTCGGCCGACTTCGGGGCCCCCTACCCTGTCGACCTCCCCGCGGACACGGAGAAGTAGGCACGGCGCTGCGGAAGGAAACACCAGAAGGACAAAAGACATGATCCCCTTCCACGACAAGGTCGCCCTCGTCACCGGTGCCGGCACCGGTATGGGCGCGGCCACTGCCATCCTGCTGGCCGAGCGCGGTGCCAGGGTGACCCTGGTGGGCCGCCGTGAGGAGCCGCTGCGCGACGTCGAGGCCCAGATCACCGAGGCGGGGGGCGAAGCCCTCGTCCTACCCGCCGACGTCTCTGATGCCAGGGCTGTGCAGCACGTGGTCACCACCACGGTGGAGCGTTTCGGCTCCCTGCACTACGCCGTCAACAACGCCGGCATCAGCAGCGAGAACCATGATCTGCCCGACCTGCCCGAAGAGGCATGGGAGCGGACGCTCGCCATCAACCTGTCGTCGATCTACTACGGCATGAAGGCCGAACTGCCCGCCATCCACGCCTCCGGGGGCGGGGCGATCGTGAACGTCTCCAGCGTGTTCGCCGATCGTGGCCTGCCGCTGCGGGCAGCCTACTCGGCGTCCAAACACGGCATCCGCGGCATCACCCGCTCGGCCGCCCAGGACTGGGCCGCCCGCGGAGTACGTATCAACGAATTGCAGCCCGGGGTCATCGCCACCCCGATGCTCGACGCCGCGAACGAGGGGGAAGCGGAGGGCATCGCGGCCGCCATCGCAGCCCGGCGCGTGGGTGAGCCCAGGGAGATCGCCACCGCGGTCGCCTTCCTCCTGTCCGATGACGCCTCTTACATCACTGGCGCCCACCTCGCCGTCGACGGAGGCTTCCTCACCTGATTCACCTGCGCACCGACAGCCGACGATCTCCCGACCGCTGCGGTGCGTCCTCCGCCCAGAGCCCTCCATGCCGTTCCCGCCCGGCACGGAGGGCTCTGGCCCTCCAGCCCCGCCCGCACACGATGTGAGCCCGCACCGTCGCACGGGCCATACGGCGACGGGCGCCCCCGCGCGGTCAGCGCAACGAAGCCAGCGCCGCGCGCACCCGCTCCACCGCACCGGCCGTGGTCGACGCATGCGCCGACAGACGGACGGAATCCGCACGCACCGTCGGCGTCACCCCGTGCCCGTGCAGCACCTTCGCGACCTGCGCCGGATCCACCCCCGGCACCGCGAAGGACACGATCCCCGCCCGCCCCGCACGGGCCACCGGGGACAGCACCTCCCCGCCGGCCGAGCGGACCGCCTCGATCAGCCCGTCGACCCGGCGCCCGACGTGCGCCTCGATCGCGGCCACGCCGACCCCCTCGACCAACTCCAGAGCCACCGCGAACGCCGCCGCCGTCACCGGGCTCAGATTCGTGATGCTCCAGCGCAGCGCGTCCGGCGCGACCGGATGCTCGGCGTCGTCGAAGACGGCGACGTCCTCCACCCCCGTCCACCCCGTCAACGTGGGCTCCAGCCGCTCCAGGGCCCGGTCCGACAGGGCCGCGAAACCCGTCGCCCAGCTGGCCCGCAGCCACTTCTGGCCGCCCGCCACGACCACGTCCGCCGCCTGCCACGGCAGTTCGACGACACCGAACGCCTGCATCGCGTCCACCACCAGCAGCCGGTCCCCGATGACCTCGCGCAGCGCCGCCAGGTCGGCCCGATACCCGGTGCGGAAGTCGACGGCGCTGATCGACACCGCCACCACGTCGTCGGTCAGCGCGGCGCGCACCGCGTCCGGCGTCGGCGCGCCGTCCAGCCAGCGCGGCTCGGCACGCCCCAGAGCGGCCGCACGCCGCCACGGGTAGTGGTTGGAGGGGAAGTCGGCCGACGGCACCAGGACGGCGCCGCGGGGCACGCCGAAAGCCGCGTGGAAGAGCCCGGTGGAGGCGTTGGGCAGCAACGCCACGTGGTCGGTGTCCGTGCCCGCCAGCCGGCCCGCCGCGGCCCGGGCCCGCGGCTCGGCCCGCATCAGGTCGTTGACGGTCGTGTGGTCGGCCTCCGCCGACGCCGCCAGGGCGGCCGCCGTGGCGTCCAGCACGTCCCGCGAGGGCGGGCCGTAGCGGGCGAAGTCCAGATAGCCCTCGGGCTCGCCGAAGTGCTCGGCGTAGCCGGTCAACCCGCCCGTGTGGTCCGTCATGAGTGCGCCGTCCGTCCCGTACTCGTCACGCCTTGGCCGCCACGCCGCCCTTGAGCAGCGACAACTTCACAGTTTCCGCCATGCGCAGATAACCGGCGTCACTGGGGTGCAGGTGGTCGCCGGAGTCGTAGACCGGCAGCAGCGCGCCGGGACGCTCCGGGTCCCGCAGCGCCCGATCGAAATCGATCACCTCGTCGAACACCGTGCCCGCCCGGATCGCCGCGTTCACCTGCTGCCGCACCGCCTCGGCGCGCGCGTTGTAGTTGACGTGCCCCGCGCACGGGGTCAAGGTGGCGCCCAGCACCCGCAGCCCCCGCTCGTGGGCACGCGCCACGATCTCCCGCAGCCCGGCGACGATCTCCCGCGCGCCGGTGCGCTGCGGCGGCCGCAGCACGTCGTTGATGCCCAGCTCGACGACGAGCGTACGCACGCCGGCCTGGGAGAGCGCGTCCCGGTCCAGGCGGCTCAGGCCGCTCGGATTGCCGCCGTACTCGCCGTCCCGCAGCACCCGGTTGCCGCTGATCCCCTCATTGAGGACGCCGAGCCGCAGCGCGCGGTCGCCAGATCCGCGCAGCCGAGCTGCCAGGCGGTCCGGCCACCGGTGGTTCGCGCCCACCGTGGAGGTGATCCCGTCGGTGATCGAGTCGCCGAACAGCACCACCGACCCTGCCGCCTGCCGCGTGAAGACGTCCACCCCCGTCACGTAACGCCAGTACGGCGTCGGCGTGGTGTACGCGGCGCCGTCGCTGCGCGCGGTGCGCTCACCGAACGCCATGAACGAGGTCTGCTGCGCCCGCGGGTGGTACGTCACCGGGCCCGAGGCCTTCGGGGTGTACGTCGTGACCAGAAGATCCGCCGCCTGCGGAACGGCCAGCTGCACGGCATCGCTGACGACGGCGCCGCCCGCCGGGACGCGCACCGACGTCCGCCCGCCGAAGGTCAGCGACCGCATCGAGCCTGCCGCCGCGGACGGCGAACCGGGCGCCGCCGCCACAGCGACCGTCGCCCGCCCGACCAGCAGCGGCGCCCGGCCGAAGAGGTTGGAGAGGTGGACGCGCACAGAGGTGCCGCCGACGCTGGTGTGCACCACGTTGCGGATCGACCACCCCGGATAGCCGTCCGGCGCGTTCGGCTCCGGCCCGGCCGGGGCGCCCGACCAGGTGCCCACCCAGGAGCCCGACGCCGCCGGCGCGGCCTGGTGCGGGATGCCGACACGTCCGGCCGCCGACGGCGGACGCTCAAAGGTGCCGGAGCCGCCGCCGGTGGTGACGAAGATCACAGCAGAGACGCCCATGACCAGCGCGACGATTCCGGCGAGCAGTGCACAACCCGTCGATCTGGCCATGCGGTCGTTCACTCCTGCGCTCAAAGGGCGGGAAACCGGCACGATCCGCTGTCGCCATGGTCCCATGAAGGCGTCGGGCCCGCCCGTGTGCTTTGTCGGACGCCGGGAACCCGTCGTTCGTTCCACTCTCGGAGAGTGTGGTGTGGACGATACGCGGAAGGAGTGGATACGGCGGATGAAAACGGCACCGGTGACCGGATCGGGCGAAGACCCGATTCCGGCGTTCTCGTACAGCCCCGCCGACGAGGGCCGGCGGCGCGGCGTACGGCGCATGAAGGTGATCGCCACCGGCCTGCTGCTGGTGGCGACGGCCGTCTACGCGCTGGCCAGATGGGCCGAGTCGGCGGGCGCCGGACCCTGGTCCGGCTATGTCGCCGCCGCCGCCGAGGCGGGCATGGTCGGCGCGCTCGCCGACTGGTTCGCGGTGACCGCGCTCTTCCGCAGACCGCTCGGCCTGCCCATCCCCCACACCGCGATCATCCCCACGAAGAAGGACGCCCTCGGCCGCACCCTCGGCGACTTCGTCGGCGAGAACTTCCTGTCGCCCGCGGTCGTCCGCACTCGGCTGCGCAAGGTCGGCATCGCCCGGCGGCTCGGCGCCTGGCTGGAGGACCCCGACCACGCCGACCGCGTCACCGAACAGGGCGCGGCGGCGCTGCGCGGCGCCCTGACCGTGCTGCGCGACTCCGACGTCCAGGCCGTCGTCGCGGAGGCCATCACCCGCCGGGCCGACTCCCAGGAGATCGCCCCGGGCATGGGGAAGATGCTGGAGCGCGTCGTCGCCGACGGCGGGCACCGACGGGTGGTCGATCTGGTCTGCGTCCGGGCCCACGACTGGCTGATCGAGCACTCCGACTCGGTGATGCACGCCGTCCAGGGCGGCGCCCCCGGCTGGACCCCGCGCTTCGTGGACCGCCGCGTCGGCGAACGCGTCTACAAGGAACTCGTGCGCTTCACCGCCGAGATGCGGGACATGCCCGAACACCCCGCCCGCCAGTCGATCGACCGCTTCCTCGCCGACTTCGCCACCGAACTGCAGTCCGACCCGGACACCCGGGCCCGCGTCGAGAAGCTCAAGAAGGACCTCATCGCCCGCAACGAGGTCCAGGACCTCATCGAGTCCGCGTGGGGCTCGGTCCGCGCCATGATCGTCGCGGCCGCCGAGGACGAGCGCAGCGAACTGCGGCTGCGCGCCCGGGCCTCGCTGCTGTCGCTGGGCGCCCGGATGACGCAGGACCCCCGCCTGACCGCCAAGATCGACGGCTGGCTCGAGGACGCCGCCACCTACGTCGTCACCACCTACCGCGACGAGATCACCGCGCTGATCACGGACACCATCGCCGGCTGGGACCCCGAGCAGACCACCCGCAAGATCGAGGCCAACGTCGGACGCGACCTGCAGTTCATCCGTATCAACGGCACCGTCGTGGGCGCCCTCGCGGGCCTCGTGATCTACACCGTCTCCCGGCTCTTCGCCGGGTAGCCGGTGCAGGGGCGCGAGGCCCCGGCGACCCGGCGACCGCCGTACCGGGCTGGCAGGCCCCGCCGGCCGCGCCCAGCCCGCCGCGCAGGCCCCGGGCCGCGCGCCGGCGGGGCGCCGCACCGAAGAAGCCACCCCGACCCCGGAACCGTCCCGCCGCCGCTCGTCACGCGACGGCGACCCGCGAAGACGCCCACTCCGGCAGCCGACACACAGCCGATACATCGGACCACTCAACGGTCGCCGGCAACACTCCGCCACGCGCGCCCGAATGCACCATCTCCGCCACGAGCAAGGGGTTGCGGACGCCGCCCCCGCCGCTGGAGGATCAACCAAGACCTCCGATGACCGCCCCCATCGGGCATGACCACGGAGACGCCCCGCCGACACGACCACCCTCACCCCGACACCACCCGGAGAGTCCTGTGAAGCTACTGCGCATCGGCCCCGCCGGAGCCGAACGCCCGGCCCTGCTCGACCAGGACGGCACCCTGCGCGACCTGTCCGCCCTCACCCCCGACATCGACGGCCGCCTGCTCGCCGACGCGGACGCCCTCGCCCGCATCCGCACCGCGGCCGCCGACGGCACCCTCCCCGCCCTCGACGCGGCCGACCTGCGCGTCGGCCCGCCGCTCACCCGCATCGGCAAGATCGTCTGCGTCGGCCTCAACTACCACGACCACGCCCGCGAGACCGGCGCCGCGATCCCCGAGGAGCCCATCCTCTTCATGAAGGCCCCCGACACCGTCGTCGGCCCCGACGACACCGTCCTCGTCCCCCGCGGCAGCCTCAAGACGGACTGGGAGGTCGAACTCGCCGTCGTCATCGGCCGCGAACTGCGCTACGCCGCCGACGACGCGGAAGCCCTCGCCGCCGTGGCGGGCTACGCCGTCTCCCACGACGTGTCCGAACGCGCCTTCCAGATCGAGCGCGGCGGCCAGTGGGACAAGGGCAAGAACTGCGAGACCTTCAACCCCCTCGGCCCCTGGCTCGTCACGGCCGACGAGGTCCCCGACCCCCAGGCGCTCGGCCTGCGGCTGTGGGTCAACGGCGACCTCAAGCAGAACGGCACCACGGCCGAGATGATCTTCCCCGTCGCCGAAGTCGTCCGCTACGTCAGCCAGTTCATGACGCTCTACCCGGGCGACGTCATCAACACCGGCACCCCGGCGGGCGTGGCCCTCGGGCACCCCGAGCCCAAGCCGTACCTCCGGGCCGGCGACGTCGTGGAGCTCGAGATCGACGGCCTCGGCCACCAGCGCCAGGCCCTCAAGGACGCGTAGCCCCTCCCCCCACCGAAGGGCGCCCGGCGCAGCACCCCGGGCGCCCTTCGGCGCGTCCCCGGCCCTTCGCCGCATCCCGGACGGCGTAACCGTCGTACAAGTGCGTCGTTATTACGTGCGAAAGTGCAACACGTAATCGCATGGGGGAAATCTGTGCCTGTTAGCCCCTACACCCGTGAACGCCTGTCGGACGCCGTTGCAACGTCGCGCACGCTCACCGAGGCGATGACCAAGCTAGGGCTGGACCCGAAGAGCCCGACCAGGGGTTACCTGCGGGAGCGGATGAGACGTCTGCGCGTGGACACTTCGCACTTCGAACGGGAAGGCGGTCGCTGGACACGCGAATTGCTCGCCGAGGCGGTCGCCGTGTCGACCAACATGTACGAAGTGCTCGACCACCTGGGAGTGGACGCCGTCGGCGGCCAGCACACGCACATTAGCTGACGCATTCGCGGGTTCGGTATCGACACCTCGCATTTCGTCACCAAGGCGCGGGGCGGGGGTCGACGGTCGCCTGACGAACTCCTGGTCAGGCAGGAAGCCGTGACGGCCCGTCGCGTACACAGTGACCGGCTCAAGAGGGCGCTGCTGGCGAAGGGTGTCGCCGAGCGATGCGCGCTCTGCGGCACGGAGCCCGTGTGGTGTGGCCGGCCGCTGTCCCTGGAGGTCGACCACATCGACGGCAACTGGCGGGACAACCGCCTGTGCAATCTCCGTCTTCTGTGTCCGAACTGCCATGCCACGACCGACACGTATCGGGGGCGGGGCAAGCGGCGCTCCCGGAGCACCGCTCAATGAGCGCCGGGGCCCCGTACACCCGCGAACTGCTCGAAGAGGCGGCGGCGCGATGCCATTCCATGAAGGAGGTCGTGGCGTTCCTCAACAGAGTTCCCTATGACAAGCTGCATCGCTACCTGTACAAGCGGTTCAGCGATTACGGCATCGACATCTCCCACTTCCAGGGGCCCACTTACGGCGGCCGCAAACGCCCCCGCCCTACGCCCACGGAACTCCGCGAGGCCGTGGCGCTCTCCGTGTCCGTGGCCGAGACGCTCCGCCGGTTGGGCAGGCCTGACAACACACGCACCCGAGCGCTGTTCCGTGCCTGGTTGGCCGAGGACGGACTGGACACCGGGCACTTCCTCGGACAGGCCCACGGCAACAGGGACAACGACGCCAGGGGCAGGAAGCCCGCGGCCGCCATCCTCGTCGTACGAAACAAGGGCAACCGCACCAAAGCGGTGCTCCTGCGAAGGGCCCTCGCCGAGATCGGCGTCCCTTCCCGGTGCGCGCAGTGCGGCACCGGCGAGCACTGGCTCGGCAGACCGATGACTCTGGAAGTGGATCACATCAACGGCGACCCGCTGGATGACCGAGCGGAGAATCTGCGGCTTCTGTGTCCGAACTGCCACGCCGTCACCGACACCTGGTGCCGCGGGGGCAGACGCCCAGCCATCAGGTAAACCGCCTTCGATCCCGCAGCCGCCACCCGTTACCATGGGTGGCGGCTAGCGGCGGTGGCGCAATGGCGACGCAGCAGACTTAGGATCTGTGGCCCTTGACCGGGCTTGAGGGTTCGAATCCCTTCCGCCGCACCACTTGTGGCCTGCGAATCCAAGGACTGGGCGCGCAGGCCGCATATCTCTCACCCCAGCAGTTCCCGCACCACCGGCGCCAGCGCCCGGAAGGCCTGGCCGCGGTGGCTGATCGCGTTCTTCTCCTCCGCGGCGAGTTCGGCGCATGTCCGGGACTCGCCGAGCGGCTGGAGGATCGGGTCGTAGCCGAAGCCGTTCGCGCCGTGCGGCTCGAAGCGCAGCGTGCCGAGGAGGCGGCCCTCGACGACACGTTCGGTACCGTCCGGGAGGGCGAGCGCGGCGGCGCAGCGGAAGTGGGCGCCGCGGTGCGGGGTGTCGATGTCGGCGAGCTGGGCGAGGAGGAGTTCGAGGTTGGCGCGGTCGTCGCCGTGCTTGCCGGCCCAGCGGGCGGAGAAGATGCCGGGGGCACCGCCGAGGACGTCGACGCACAGGCCGGAGTCGTCGGCCACGGCGGGCAGGCCGGTGGCCTGGGCGAGGGCGTGGGCCTTGAGGAGGGCGTTCTCGGCGAAGGTGACGCCGGTCTCGGGGACGTCCGGGATGTCGGGGTAGGCGTCGGCGCCGACGAGCTCCACGCCGAGTCCGGCGTCGGCCAGGATGGCGTGGAGTTCGGCGACCTTGTGGGCGTTGCGGGTGGCGAGGACCAGGCGGGTGTGCGGCATGGTCCGATTATCCCGTCAGCCCGGGGTGCAGACCTTGGAGAGTTCGGATGCGGCGTCGGCGACGGGGGTGATGTCGGGGACGTTGCCGTTCTCGGCGGCCTTCTGTGCGTTCTCGACGGCCTTCTGGAGGTCGCTCACGGCGCTGTTGACGTCGGCGTTGCCGGTCTTGTCGGAGAGGTCGGCGAGGTCGGCGGCGATCTGGTCGAGGGCGTTGGCGGCGTCCTGCGGGCTGTCGCCGGCGTTGCTGACGGCGTCCTGCAGGTTCTGGACGTCGGCGGTGATCCGGGCTGCGACGTTGGCGCAGTCGAGGGCCTTGTCGACGGCGTCGACGGCGCTGCAGCCGATGAGGGCGGTGGCGCCGAGGGCGGCCGCGGTGGCGAACGCTGCGAGGCGGCGGGTGCGTGGGTGCATACCTTTACATACGCACCGCGCCGTCCTCGGGTTGCGTTCCGCAGACCTGTTCTTTGTCAG